>CAJXCR010000047.1 GCA_913051825.1 uncultured Halieaceae bacterium | reverse complement strand
GGCTAGTATCATCATACAGGCAGCGGTAGCAAGGCCCACCTAAAGCTGGATAGATAATAGTGATTTGGCCTTCAACGCGTTGGGCAGAAGCCGAAATGATTGGTATTCCGCGACTCAAACATGCTCGGTTAAGATCGTAGCGCGAAGCATAATTGTCTGTTGCGTCTACCACTATATCAATATTTTTCAAAGCACTTGGAAGATTTTCGCTATTTAAATATTGGTTAATTGAGAAAATTTCAATCTCACTATTTAAGTCCAAAAGATTGTTACGAGCAGCCTTAGTCTTATCAAGGCCTACATCAGATTCCTTATAAAGAATCTGCCTATGTAAATTTGTAATATCTATTTCATCGCCGTCTGCAATAACTAGGCATCCCACACCGGCTCCTGCCAAATACATGGAAACGATACTACCCAAACCACCTAAACCTGCGATAAGAACTCTAGCTTTTTTTAACTTTTCTTGACCAGAAATATCAAAATCTTCCAATAGCAGCTGTCTTGAGTATCGAAATAATTCTTGATCAGTCAGCATCTCTTTTCCCACCAGTTGCTCGTTCAAGGCCTGCTAAATCTAATTTAGTTTGTATTTCAAAATATCCTGCTATTTCTAATGCCTTTGCGACATCTAATGCTTGATCAAAACCATGCTCTAAAATCAAACACCCCAACGGTTTCAAATAATCTTTTGAATCAAAAATAATCTTTCTGAGCGCAGCTAGTCCAGAATCAGAAGAAAACAAAGCGATTGCCGGCTCAAAATCCAAGTCAGTTGCAATTGAACTATTAGTATCAACGTAAGGTGGATTTGAAATTATCAAATCCCAATATCTGGTTTTTGGCAATGATGCATACCAATCTGACTTTAAAAAAGAAACTCTGTCTAAACCTAATCTAATAGCATTATTTTGAGCAACTGAAAGCGCCTTCTCACAGAAATCTACAGCTAGTATTTGCAAATCGGAACGTTCGGAGGCTAGCGCTAATGCAATTGCTCCAGAACCAGTGCCAAGATCTAATACTTTGGAATTTTTGGGAAGATTTAATTCAATCGCCCATTGGATCAACAACTCAGTTTCTGGTCTAGGAATTAGAGTATTGTCATCCACCTCTAGTTCAAGAGACCAAAACTCTTTCCGACCAATAAGATATGCTACAGGAATGCCACGGATTCTTTTAACAGCCAAATCGAAGAATTTTTCCTCTTGCAAATCAGTGACAAAACATTTCGAATGTGAATACAACCAAGCGCGGGGTTTATTTAAGCAATGACAAAGAAGCACCTCAAAGTCTCGATTAAGATCCTCTTTTTCATCTAGGTGCTTTGCTCTCTCAAGCACCACCTCCAGAGTATTCATTCTCCATCGGCCAAAGCCGAAAGTTGATCAGCTCGATGCTCCTTTGTAAGCGGCTCTATTATTGAATCCAGATCTCCCTCCAATATCTCACTCAACTTGTAAAGCGTTAAATTTATTCGATGGTCAGTAATACGTCCTTGTGGAAAGTTATATGTTCTAATCCGCTCAGATCTATCACCAGTTCCTACTAAATCACGACGCTCAAGAGCCTGTTCTTGAATAAGTTTTTCTTGGGCTGAATCCAAAAGTTTTGCTTGAAGTAGAGACATAGCGCGAGCACGATTTTTATGTTGCGATCTTTCATCTTGGCATTCAACAACTATTCCTGTTGGCAAATGAGTAATCCTAACCGCTGAATCAGTTTTATTAACGTGCTGACCGCCAGCACCAGAAGATCGATAAGTATCCACCCTAATATCCGCTTTGTTAACCTCCGCAGCCTCTACTGGATCTGGTTCTGCCATAACCGCAACCGTACAAGCTGAAGTATGAATTCGCCCTTGAGACTCAGTCTCTGGCACTCTTTGAACTCTGTGTGCACCAGATTCAAATTTAAATCTGGAATAAACACTTTTACCCACTAATCTCAATATAATCTCTTTATATCCTCCATGCTCACCGGTCCGCTCTGAGAGAATCTCCATATTCCAACTACGAAGATCTGCATAACGAGAATACATTCGAAATAAGTCTCCCACAAAAATAGCCGCCTCATCTCCACCAGTACCAGCACGAATCTCCAAAAAAATGTTGTGAGAATCTCTTGGGTCATTAGGTATTAAACATTCATGAAGATCCTGCTCTAACAAAATAAGCTTATTTTCTCCTGAAGAAATTTCTTCTTGAGCCAGAAAACGAAGTTCCGGATCTTGATCATTAAGCATTTCTTTTGCTTCTTGCAAATCACTCAAACATCGATTGTAGTTAATATAGCGACTCGCCACTTTATCCAATTCAGTATATTCTCGCGAAAGCTCTCTAAACCGATCTTGATCTGAAATTGTGTCAGGATCACTAAGCAGTACCGAAACCTCCTCATGTCGCTCGGTCAAGTGCTCAAGTTTTAATTTGAGACTAGCTTTCACTGCAAAGTTTGCGTCGTAGGGATTGGGGCGTCAATCTCTCGTTCATCAGAGTTTTCTTGATCAGATTTTCCAAGGTCTTTAATGACATCTTCATCGTCTAAGCCTAAGATCTCCCTGGCCTTAACTAACAAATCTGCTTGCTCTAACGCACCAGCTTGCTTTAGTTTAGCAGTAGGTGCATGAATCAACTTATTAGTTAAGCTTCTCGCGAACTGAGTTAAAACTAGTTCAGGATTCTCTCCACGAGAAATCTTATTTTGAGCTTTTCTGAGCTCATTATTTTGGATAGTTTCGGCCATTTGCCGATATTCTTTAACTACATCAACGACACCTAAAGATCGCGATTCTTGAAAAAGTCTCTCGAGACCAGATGCTATAACCTCATCAGCCTTGCTAATTTCACTCCGCCTATTCTGGATATTTACTTCCACTATTTCACTCAGATCATCAATGGTATACAAATACACATCACGCAGATCTCCTACTTGTGTTTCTATGTCCCTAGGAACTGCTATATCGATCATGAGCATAGGTCGTCTTTTACGTGCTCTGACCGCCCGCTCCACTGCGCCTTTACCCAGAATTGGCAATTGGCTACCAGTGGAAGTTATAACTATATCCGCGTTGAAAAGCTCATCTGGGATGTCAGACAACATGACTGCTTTCGCAGAAAATTTCTCTCCGAGCTCTTTTGCACGACTTAAGGTGCGATTAGCAATTATTATGTTAGTAATACCTGAATCCATTAAATGTCTGGCCACTAGTTCAATCGTCTCTCCGGCCCCTACTAGTAATACAGTGCTGTTAGACAGATCAGAAAATATTCGATTCGCTAGATTTACTGCTGCATAAGCTACCGAAACAGGATTTTCTCCAATAGCTGTATCTGATCTAACTTTCTTGGCTATACTGAATAACTTAGGAAACAGATTTTGTAATTTAGAACCGACTGAGCCTGCTTCAACCGCGACGGCATATGCGGATTTAAGCTGTCCAAATATTTGTGGTTCTCCGAGAACCATAGAATCTAAACCAGCGGCAACCTTAACTATGTGTTCAATAGCTTTCTCTGTCTCAAAGCTATATGCCGCCTCACTTAGCTCAGTAAAAGGTAAATTATGGTAATTAGACAGCCAAGAAATTAACTGCTTGACTAGCGCAGTAGGCTGACTTTCGGATCTTGGAATCACATAAATCTCAGTTCTATTGCAAGTTGATAAAAGCACCATCTCCTCTATGGGCAATTCACTCACTCCACCTTGAAGAGCTTCAACAACTTGATCTGGGGAAAAGGCTACTCTTTCACGAACCTCTACACTCGCTGTGTTGTGATTAATACCCAGGGCAATCAGATTCATATTTTGGAAGACTCCAACTAAATGCTAAACTTTGCTTAATCGTCAACATTGAGTCCAATTTTAAATTCTAATTAATAATTCTAACAACTGTGCTGCTATTTAATAGTGGAAAAAAACGTTCTAAATTAGTCTCTTTATCTGGCACCCTAGATTGCGAAACCCTCATTATGTCATTATTAACGATTAGAAATTGGAATATCAACACAAATCATGATCATTAGGTTTACCTTGCTCGCTTTGTGCTTCCTGAGTCTAGGATGCGCCACAGGAAAAAGAGATGAAACTCTTCAAATAAATTCAAATAGTGAGGCTCCTTCTGCTCGAAGCGAAAATATTAAGAAATCGGTCTCCGAAAGACACTTCCCAAAAGATTCATTATACAAATTATTATCGGCCGAATTCGCTCTCCGGCGAAATTTTTACCCTCTTGCACTTTCTTCATATCTTGAAGAAGCCCGTATTTTACGAGATCCTAATCTTAGCGCTCATACTACCCGAATAGCTTCATTCCTTAGAAAAAGAGCAGCAGCAAAAGAATCAGCACAACTTTGGGTTGAACTTAGCCCCGAAGATCCGCGAGCAAATTTAACTCTTGGTGAAATATTGATTGCCTCTGGTGAACTACTTGATGCTATACCGTATCTTGCCGTAGCCGCGAGCGCTGGCAAAGAAGTAAATTTTCCAGAACTTTTAAAACAATACGAAAAACTTACCTCAAGCGAAAAAATAGTTCTGCAACATGAATTGAAAGCCCTAACTCTCAAACTTCCAGAAAATATTAATCTATTATTTACTGTAGCAATTTTAAATCAAACGAACGGCAAAAACAAAGAGGCGATTGCTTTGTTAAAGCGGATTCTTAATCTAAATCCTAATCATCAGAGGTCTATTTTACTAAAAAGTTCTATACAACTCGAAGAGGGTTCCCCAAATGCTCTATCTGATATAAGGCAAGCGATAAAGTTAAATCCTAAGGACTCAAAATTACGATTGGAATACGCCAAACTACTGACCCGTAAAGATCTTGCTGAGAGTCGAAGACAATTCGAAATACTGTCCGCTGAATCACCTAAAAACTCTGAACTGTTATTATCTCTGGCTCTAATAAATCAAGAAATAGGCGACATCTTCGCTGCAAAAGCATATCTACAAAAACTAATAGCAAAACAACAGAAGGCAAATGAAGCTAGAACCCTTTTAGCAAGGATTTCAGAAAGTGAAAATGATTTACAAAAAGCTCTAATCCACTACTCTTTAGTGGAAGATGGTCCAGAATTTTTATTCGCTAATAATCGAATTGGTGAGATTCTTTTAAATGCTAATCAACTTTCTAATTTCGCTAACCATTTTAATCGTGCCCGGAGCAGACAAACTCATCTCGGAGAAGAGCTGTTTTTATTGGAGGCGAACCTGCTAAGCAAAGATGGTTTTTTTCATGAGAGTCTTGGCGTTTTCTCACGAGGCATTGCACTTTACCCAAATTCATTGAATTTGCGCTATAACCGATCCATAGTTGCGGAATCAATTAATGATTTAAAATTAGCAGAACAAGATCTTAGATTGATAATCGCATCGCATCCAAACAATGCTGCTGCGCTAAATGCTCTTGGTTATACCCTAGCTAATAAGACCAACCGACTCGCAGAAGCATATGAGTTGATTTCTAAAGCTCTTGAGCTAAAACCTAATGAGCCTGCTATATTAGATAGTATGGGCTGGATACTTTATAAACAGGAGCGTTATGAAAAAGCACTGGAATTTCTTAGAAAAGCTTATGATTTACTTCCAGATCCCGAAGTCGCGGCACATATTGGAGAAGTGTTATGGATTACCGGAAAAACTCAAGCGGCAAAGGAAATTTGGGAAGAGGCTAATAAAATTTCTCCTGGCCACAAAGTCTTGAAGGAGACATTAAAGAGATTTAAAACAAATGAATTTCAGTTGAAAAGTTAACATGGGCACAAATTTTTGCTTATCCCTAACAAGGAAAAGAATCCACAAAACATATATAAGTGCTTTTTTATTAAGTCTTACAATATCATCTTGCACAACACAGATTACTCCAAAAACGAGCATTCAGAAGATCCCGGAAAACCAACCCGAGCTCCGCGAGATTGAAAATTGGACTTGGAAAGGTAAATTTATCTTTAAGAAAAAAAATGAAGCTAAATTAGGCAGTCTCACTTGGCGGAAAAGAGGCTTAAGCAGTTATATTTCTGTTAAAGGACCTCTTGGTATTAACATAGATAATTTTTTAATACGAGAAGGAGAAATTCTAAACCATAAAACTGGAGAACTAAGGAATTCGCAACAATTAAGCATGTCATCGGATGAATTGTTTTTATATGACTTACCATTAGATTCGATACATGTTTGGCTTCTCGGGTTGGCTCCTAGAAAATACTCAACACCCTTGATCCAACATCAATATCAAGATTTGCAGATTACATATCTGGACTGGAAAAATTTTAATGGGTACTTTTTACCATCAAAAATCTTTCTACAAAGTAAGCTCGCACAAATAAAGCTAGTTACTCTTAATTGGCAAGAAAAAAATGATTAAAAAAGCTTTGATAAAAGTTGTATCTCCAGCGAAATTAAATCTCTTTCTTCATATCTTAGAGCGCAGGCAAGACGGCTATCATAATCTTCAAACTTTATTTCAGTTGGTTGAAGCCGGAGATACAATGACTTTCTCCAAAAATACCATTGGAAAGATAAGGGTTTCTGTAGAAAATCTCGAAATACCTGACAACGAGAATCTTGTCTTCAGAGCAGCTAAATCTATTCATCGACCTGGGCTAGGCGCCGATATAACTTTACACAAAAATATACCAACTGGCGCCGGATTAGGTGGGGGCAGCTCAAATGCTGCTTCTACTCTTGTAGTATTAAATTATTTATGGAATTTGAATATTGATAAAATAGAGCTTGCCAGAATAGGCTCCAAACTTGGGGCGGACGTGCCTATATTCGTTCTGGGGAAATCCGCTCTAGCAACAGGTATAGGAGACAAACTAACAACAGTTGACATTTCTCGTAAGTGGTACGTGATTATATTTCCTAACTGCCACGTTAGTACTAGTCAAATTTTTTCCAGAGAAGAATTGACACGCAACAGTACCCCAATCACAATGGCTGAATTTTTAGCGGGAACCAGCCGAAACGATTGCCAAGTTGTTGTTGCGAAACTATTTAAAGAGGTAAAAGAAGCGTTAGAATGGCTCGGAGGGTACGGAGACTCGAAGCTTACAGGCACCGGCGGTGCCGTTTTCGCCGCATTTGATTCTGAATTCGAAGCGAAAAATGTCGTGCGCGATGCACCCGAAAACTGGTGGGCAGTTGTCGCTCGAGGGATAAATCGGTCTCCTTTAGTAGACTTTCTGTTATGAGAGAGGTTAATTTGGGGTGTCGCCAAGTGGCAAGGCACCGGGTTTTGATCCCGGCATTCGCAGGTTCGAATCCTGCCACCCCAGCCATCTTAAGCCTTTATTGAATTTAATAGATTAGGTTTAAGTAAGAACAGTTAAAAAAATAATCTAAAAATTGAGGAACTAAACACCGTGCCTTCTAAAATGATGGTTTTCTCTGGTAATGCAAATCTTGATCTAGCTGAAAAAGTTGCCAGTAGACTTTACTTATCCCTGGGAAAAGCAAATGTTGGACGTTTCAGTGATGGGGAAATACAAATAGAAATAAGCGAAAACGTTAGAGGCAAGGATGTTTTTATTATTCAACCAACATGCAACCCTACTAATGACAACTTAATTGAATTAGTTTTAATGATTGATGCTCTGCGGCGCGCGTCAGCGTCTAGAATTACTGCTGTAATTCCATATTTTGGATATGCTCGTCAGGATAGGCGAGTAAGATCGAGCCGTGTACCAATTTCTGCAAAGATTGTTGCAGATATGATGGTTTCGGTTGGAGTAGGAAGAGTTTTAACAGTCGACTTACACGCTGAACAAATTCAAGGTTTCTTCGCATGCCCAGTCGACAATGTTTACGCTTCACCTGTTTTGAATGAAGATATAGTTAAAAGTAATTACGAAAACCCAGTTGTTGTTTCACCAGATATTGGTGGTGTTGTTCGAGCTAGAGCGATAGCTAAACAACTGAACGATGCGGAACTCGCTATAATCGACAAACGCCGACCACAGGCCAACGAGGCCCAGGTGATGAATCTTATTGGTAAAGTAGATGGAAGAACATGCCTGTTAGTTGATGATCTAGTCGATACTGCAGGCACTCTGTGTGCGGCAGCCGAACATCTAAAAGAACGTGGAGCAGTTAGAGTTCTTGCCTACTGCACTCATGCCGTCTTGTCTGGTAAAGCTATTGATAACATTGAAAATTCCGCTTTGGATGAACTAGTGGTCACTGATACAATCCCACTAAATACTTCTGCAAAGAAGCTAAAAAGAATTCGTCAGTTGACAATTGCTGATTTACTTGCCGAATCTATACGACGCGTATCTAATGAGGAATCAATTAGCGCACTCTTTGAGCAAGAATAAATCAGAGCAACCCATGTATCTTGGGTTGTGAAATATTATCGATTAATTAAAGGAAGATATTATGTCTCAGAAACTAACCTTAGATGCAGAACTTCGGGACGATCTAGGCAAAAGTGCTAGCCGACGCCGTCGCAGACTAGACAAATTAGTTCCTGCAATCATCTACGGTGGGAAAAAAGACCCCCAACCACTTACGCTGATTGAAAAGGATTTTGAAAAAGCCCTGCAAAATGAAGCATTCTTTTCTCAAGTTATTGAAATCAAAGTTGATGGGGATTCTGAAAAAGCCGTTCTTAAAGATCTTCAAAGACATCCAGCTAAAAATCTCATTATGCATGCCGATTTTCTGCGTATAGATGATAAAGTACAAGTCAAAATGAATGTTCCAATCCATTTTATAAATGAAGAACAATGTTATGGTGTGAAAATGGAAGGCGGGCTTGTGCAACACCAGGCAACAGATATTGAAGTTCAATGCCTCCCTGGAGATATACCAGAATATATCTCAGTAGATATGGAGAATGTTAAGATTGGTGAAATTGTCCATCTGTCTGATATAACGCTCCCTGAGGGTGTTGTATCAGTAGCTTTAGCGCTAGGTGAAGATTATGATCTTGCTGTAGCATCGGTGATTGCGCCAAAAGGAGCAGCTATCGACGAAGATGATGGCGAGATTGATGAAGCTTCTGATTCGACAGCTGAGGAAGGCACCGAAGAGGAAGAAAAAGAAGACTAAATACAGCTTACCCAGCAAGGCATTATTGTGAGTGGTGCAATACGATTAATTGTCGGATTAGGCAACCCGGGAGAAAAGTATATAGGGACTCGCCATAATGCTGGACAAGAATTTGTTCAAAAATTGTCTGTTGAACTTAAATTTAATGAGCTAAAACCAGATTTAAAGCTTTTTTCCAAAGCAAGCAGAATTAGCGATAGCGATGAAGATTTACACCTGATAATCCCTGAGACCTTTATGAATGAAAGTGGTCGCTCGGTCGCCGCATACAGTAGGTTTTTCAAAATAAATCCTAAAGAAATATTAGTAGTCCACGATGATCTAGATATTGCTGCTGGAGTAGCTAGATTCAAGATAGGCGGTGGCCATGGAGGTCACAATGGTTTAAGAGATATTATTTGTTCTCTGGGTAAGAATACTGATTTCTATCGATTGCGAATCGGTATAGGTCATCCTGGATCTGCTGACAAAGTAACTCCCTACGTCCTTTCTAAACCTTCTGATCAAGACAAGCAAAATATTAATTTAGCCATTAATGAAGCAATGTCTTTAATTCCAATTTTACTCGAAGGAAATATAACGCTCGCTATGTCAAAACTACATGGCAAGGTTTTTTCTGAAAAAAATTGTTCTGGGAATTCCTAGGATGGGCTTTAAGTGCGGAATTGTCGGATTACCCAATGTAGGAAAATCCACTTTATTTAATGCACTAACGCAAGCAGGTATTGAAGCTGAAAATTTTCCATTTTGCACCATTGAACCAAATGCTGGCATCGTTACAGTTCCAGATAAAAGACAGCAAAATATCTCTGAGATCGTAAAACCAAAGAAAGAAATTTCTGCCACTATGGAATTCGTTGATATCGCAGGCCTTGTCTCGGGCGCCTCAAAAGGCGAAGGATTAGGGAATAAATTTCTCGCCAATATCCGTGAAACTGATGCTATTGCGCATGTTGTTCGTTGCTTTGAATGCAGCGATATTGTTCACGTTTCAAATAAAATCTCTCCAATGGAAGATGTTGAGATAATTAATACAGAACTAGCCCTTGCAGATCTAGAAAGCTGTGAGAAACAACTCGAAAAACTAATCCGAGTGGCGAAAAGCGGAGACAAAGAAGCAATATCTTTAAAAACCTTGCTAGAAAAAAAATTACTTCCACAACTTAATGAAGCAGCTCCTATTCGATCCATTGAGCTTACCGATTCCGAAAAAAAACTAGTTAGCGAAATGCATCTCCTTACTGGCAAACCTACAATGTATATAGCAAATGTCGACGAAGATGGACTAGCGGGCAACGTGTACCTGGATGAGTTGCGTCGCATCGCCGATAATGAAGGTGCCGCAATTGTCCCTGTGTGCAATAAAATTGAATCAGAAATAGCAGAATTATCAAAAGAGGAACGATACGAATTTCTGATTGATTTAGGTGTAGATGAACCGGGTTTAAATCGAGTGATTCGAGCGGGGTATGAATTACTTAATTTACATACGTTTTTTACTGCAGGTGAAAAAGAGGTAAGGGCCTGGACAACTAAAGTTGGATCTACTGCACCCGAAGCAGCTGGTGTAATACACACAGATTTTAAGAGAGGATTTATCTGTGCAGAAGTCATGAGCTACGATGATTTTTCACTCTACTTAGGCGAGAAAGGAGCAAAAGAAGCAGGTAAATTAAGATTAGAAGGAAAGGATTATATAGTATCAGATGGAGATATAATTCATTTCAGATTTAATGTTTAAAATTTTTTATGTTAATGAAACTTGACTATACCTCTGGTTTTTTAAATCGATACTATGAATAGATTTCTTAGACTTCTTCGCGACAAACCTATACTACTTCTCGACGGAGCAATGGGTACTAATCTATTCTCAAAAGGCTTAGGATCTGGAGATTCACCTGAATTATGGAACTTGGCTCAGGCCGACAAAATACGCGAACATTACAGAAGCTTTATAGAAGTCGGAAGCGATATAATTCTTACTAATTCTTTTGGAGGTAATTTTTACAGACTAGGTTTACATAACCAAGAGAACAACATTTACGATATTAATTTTGAAGGAGCTAAACTTTTAGTTAGCGAAATCACGAAAAGTGGAAAAGACATTGTTGCCGCTGGCTCCATAGGTCCAACAGGAGAAATTCTTGAACCAAATGGAACACTGAAAATGGAAGATGCCGCTGAGGCTTATGCTGCACAGGCGATGGCACTAAAAGATGGCGGAGCTGATGTCATCTGGATTGAAACAATTTCTTCTATAGAAGAAGCGACCGCAGCAGTTATAGGCGCACAGAAAACAAATCTTCCGATAGTTCTAACAATGAGCATCGATTCTAATGGTCGAACTATGATGGGAGTAGCACCTTCCGAAATAAGTCACTTACAAGCTCAATTACCGTGCAAGCCGACTGCGTTCGGAGCAAACTGCGGAATAGGTTCTGCAGAAGTAATTGCGGCTATAATAAATATGCAAACGGAGGACGATTTAAACTCTGCCGCTCCAATCATTGTCGCAAAAGGTAACTGCGGGATTCCAGAGTGGCTAAATGGTCAAATTTGCTACTCCGGAACTCCCGAATTAATGGCTACTTATACAGCCATGGCAATAGACGCTGGAGCCAGACTTATAGGCGGCTGCTGTGGAACCACCCCTAAACATGTCGCTGTAATGCGCGAAACTATAGATACCCACAGTAAAAGTTGTAAACCAACAATTGAAGAAATTGAATCAAAACTAGGAAAACTCTCTACTGGAGCACGTGCTCAGATGCAAGGGGATATTACTAAATTAGGCGGAGCAGCCAACCAACGTACTCCAAGGAAAAGAAAGCGCCTAAGAAAGAATAACTAAACCTGAGCTACTATATTTACAAAATCAGATACAGATTAAATTTTATCAACGACATCCTCCGCGGTGGTAGCTTCCTGAGCTCCACCACTTTCTTCTTCCCAAATTGCTTCGATAGCCTTCCTGGCAAGCGTTTCACTAATATGTTCAGGCACAACCGTGTGTTTTACAACTGTGGTTGGCATCGTGGATACATTATAAGCATTTGCGAGTTCGGATGGCGTCCATTGTCGAACATCCTGCTGCTGATCCGGATTAGCTTGCTCACTTTTGTAGAATCGGATCACACGTGACAACTTATTTTTTGCTCGTGGTCTATTTGGTAGTTCTTCAAGAATGGGATCAAAATGAATCCAAAGCCGATCAAATACAAAAAAATATACGATATCTGAAGGATTATTATATGCCTCATGCACGATATCTAGGCATAGAGCTAAAGTAGACCAAAATTTGTCTAATTCTATCTTGAACCTTTGTGACTCCCGACCTATTGATTGCCTCTCTAACCCGATTACCAGTAATTCAACCATATAATGAAGCCACCAAGGAAGATCTCGTCCTTCTCGATCGCGAACTCTCCTCGTTGCCGCATAAGTTTCTGGCATAAACCTCTGCCAATCCAACTCGCTTCCTCTCACTGAAACGATATCGGCTCCAAGTTCTGCTAGCTCCGCGATTCTTGGATCTGTCTCCGCCGAGCACATACCCGGATCTCTCAATTCAGGAAGCTCTATTGGAGGACGATATGAACTTATAAAGTTTTTTCTGGCCATATTTTATGGTGCGCTCGCCTTGAACGTGACACATTGTAGCTGCAAACTAAACATTCGGGAAACCCCTCAAAGTAACTAAACCAAAAAATCTCTTTAAAAAAGTATTTTTTAGCATCGACATTTTTTCTATTGATTTTACAAAGATAACCTCACTCAAGATATTTAATGATAAATACTTAGATGCTGGCAGATTATAAAACGCTTTTTTTAATCGGGTTACTATGATTAAGCTAAATTTAGAACTATTTAAACCTTCATGTTAACCTTGGGCGATTAACAATAACTGGAGACAATAGAATGATTAAAAAGATCTCAATCGGTATCGGTTCTCTCTTGGGATTAATAATATTGGGAATAGCCATCCTTAGTTTTCTAGTTGATGAGGCTAAAATCTTTGATGTGCTAGTTGAGTCAGTAGAGAAAGAAACTCAATCAAAGCTAATCATTGGTGATGATAGTGCCATATCTTTTTTTCCTACACTTGGATTAAACTTGGTGGGAGTAAAATTGATCCCTAATAATCCGACCAACTCTTCAGTTGATGTACGCCAAGTCGAAGTAGGTGTCACCTTGTCTTCGCTACTAACTGGAACCCTAGAGATAAAAACTGTCAGAGCAGTAGGCCTTAAGACTACCATTACTCAGAAAAGCAGCGTCCAGTCTAAAGACCCTAAAGCACGTACAGACGAAGAATTAGAAGCTCATTATGCGGAACGACGCGCTAAACTTGAAGCTGGAGTGACTGGAGAGGGTTTGCCACCCATCCCTCTGGATCTGGAAATAGGGATTCTAGAAGTAGTCGATGCGGCCATTACAATGGATGATCCCAAATCGAAAAATTCTCAAACTATTGAGATAGCTAAACTTTATATACGGGATCTAAATACATACGGAGAATCTTCGTCAATTAGTGGAAGCTTATCTATCTCGGGAGACACCAATTTAGACTTTGAATTTGACAGTGAACTAAAAATCGAGTTATCGGACGGCATAATCCAACTGTCAGATACAAATATGGAATTAACAGGCGCAACACCTAAAAGCTTATTGATCACTGCCTCGGGCGAATTAGATCTTAATAAAGAAGCAGCCATGCTTGACATAGAATTGAGGACAGACCAAATAAAAGCGACCGGATCCATTAAAAGAAACACCTTCCAATCACCAGAAATCGATATGGATCTGGCAGTAAATTTAATAGACCCAGCCATGCTCGTTATGACAGATGATAAAGCTGAGGATTCTTCGCCAGTGACGAATAAAGAAGATCTACCTGAATCCTCAAAAACCTTAAACAACACTCAAGATGCGCCATTGCCTCTCGAAGGATTAAGAGACCTAGATCTCAAAGCACAATTAATAATTGATGAAGTATCTATAGGTCCGAACCTATTGAAAGAAGTTGGTGCTTCCTTAAGAATCGTGGAAGGAGTATTAACCCTGTCAAAGGTAACAGGGAAATTTAATGGCGGTCTTCTTTCTTTGGAAAGCCAGTTGAATGCTAAATATAACAAGGCGACTTTTTCAGCTGAAGGTGGTCTTGAGGGAGTTGACTTTAACCAATTTGCAGCAAGCTACGGATCACCTGGCATCATTGAAGGAAACGGAAATGTTTCACTTGATCTTTCTAGCACAGGATCAACGCAGAAAGAGATGATTAAGAACTTAACTGGGCCAGTAAATATCAAGACATCTGGTGTTTCCTTACAGAAAATCAGTCTTGAAAAAACAATGTGCCAAGGGATTGCACTGATAAATAAGAAACCACTAAGTCAGTCATTCCCCAGCAATACCGAATTTGCGAGCCTTGACGCAAATCTCACATTTGCTGATGGGGCCGCTAAGATAGGACCTTTTTCAGCAGATGTAACATCTCTTAAACTAGATGGTGTAGGAAAAGTTGATCTTTTGTCTAACGATTTTTCATTAAATCTTAAGGGCACAATCTTTGAATCTATTAGTGAACTGGATCCTGCTTGCCTTCTCGATAGTAAATATGCAAATCTTGTCTGGCCTATGAATTGCGAAGGTAACCTAAGCGGCAATTCAAATGAATGGTGCAAAGTTGATACCGCTAATGTTCTGGCACAAATTGGAAAATCAACAATTAAAGACAAGGCAACAAAAAAAGCAAAGACATATATTAAAAAATTGTTTGGAGGATAAGCTAGCTTAGCTTCTTAACAAGATGTTTTTGATTAGGAATAAACAAATGATGACAATATATTATAGAGGCACTTTTTTTGAGTAACTAAAAGCTTCTCATGTCTTACTACTTAGTAGAGATTGTCCACCATCAAGGACTATGATATCTCCAGTGACAAATGAGCTAGCTCGACTGCAAAGATAAATTACAGTCCCGGCCACATCCTCTAACTGACCAAGTCTTCTTCTGGGGATGTGCCCTAACATCTGTTCAATATCGTCTAAAAGATGCGCAGTCATCTTACTTGGAAAAAATCCTGGAGCTATGACATTGACATTTATATGATCCTTAGCCAAATCAACTGCCATTTGTTTACTAAGGTGGTGAACAGCTGCTTTACTCGCACTGTATGAGTAATTCTGCAATGCAGAATAAGACAGCCCATTGATAGACCCTACGTTGACGACTCTAGCAGGATCATCTGATGTCGCGGCAAGTCGCATAGAAGGTAACAATGCGGTTGTTAAATAGAAAAGAGATTTGACATTAAGATTCATAACTTTATCCCAACCCGTTTCTGGAAAATCTTCTAATGACGCACCCCATGTCGCACCTGCATTATTAATGAGAATAGAAAGTTTTGGTTCACTTTCTTTAATCTTAGAAGCGAGGGCTGCAACACCCTCATAGGTGCTCAAATCTGCACAAATTGCTACACACTGACCATACTCCGACAGCTTTTTTTGTGTATCAAATAGTTCATCTTCTTTTCGAGAGCATATATAGGTCTTCACTCCAGACTGCAATAAACCAGTGGCAATCATTTCGCCAATCCCCTTAGAAGCACCAGTAACTAGGGCTGTCTTTCCAGACAAATCAAATAAATTATTCATAGATCAATTTCCTTATCAATTTTATGG
>CAJXCR010000046.1 GCA_913051825.1 uncultured Halieaceae bacterium | reverse complement strand
AAATGATCCGCCGCTGCATGCATGATCTTATATCCAACCTCGGTGGAGCCAGTAAACGCTAGTTTTGCAATCCGAGAACTATTCGCCAAAGCAGCACCAACATCATCTCCAAAACCGTTAACCAAGTTTATTACGCCCTCTGGTATAAGATCCTGAATTAATTCCATCATCACCATGATGCTGATTGGAGTTTGCTCCGCTGGTTTCATAACCAAACAATTTCCAGCTGCAAGTGCAGGAGCCCACTTCCAAGCCGCCATTAAAAGAGGGAAATTCCAAGGAATTATTTGACCGACCACGCCAAGTGGTTCGTGAAAATGAAATGCGGATGTCGATGAATCAATATCTGCCGCCGAACCTTCTTGAGCCCTTATACACCCTGCGAAATAACGAAACTGATCAACAACAAGCGGCAAATCCGCAGCCAGAGTTTCCCTAACGGGCTTTCCATTATCCCAAGCCTCGGCCACAGCAAGCATCTCCAGGTTTTGTTCAAGTCGATCCGCTATCTTCAAAAGGAGATTCGAACGTTCTGCTGCAGAAGTTTTCCCCCAAGCTAGCTTAGCAGCATGCGCAGCATCTAATGCCTTTTCTATATCGGCAGAATCTGAGCGCGCCGCTTCGCAATAAACATCACCTATTACTGGACTGACATTCTCAAAATATCTTCCATTAACGGGGGCGACCCAAGCACCATTAATGAAATTCTCATATCGACTTTTAGGACTAAAAACTGCATCTTGAGATCCTGGTTTGGAGTAAATCATTATTCTTCTCCCTTATTTATTTTTTCCATTTTTAAAATCACTATAAGTAGACACCCAGTCAAAAAGATAATTATTCTTTAATAGGTAATAGCTTCTTGAAGGGTTATCCATCGTTTATTCCTTACCTGAGACAAAACTGATTCTGTTGCCCCTTTATGGCTATCTGCTGAGAATGAGACGTTGTAGCCAAAAATGTCTTTGTAACTATCAATACTTTCCATCGCTTTTACTAACCCGTCGGTGGTGAGATCTCTTCCCGCTCTCTGAAGCGCTTCAACGGTAAGGTCCGCGCCTCGATATCCCTCCATTGCCGCTAGGCCCGGTTCTGCCCCATAAAGCTCTATGTATTTATCCCACCAACTACGAACTATAGGCGACATTTCGTCATCACTATAAATTTTAGCCATGTGAACAAAACAGTAATAACCTTCACTGCTCTCCTGATCTGCGATCACTTGAGCGTAAGCAGCATTTGTGCCCACCCAGGCAACATCAGACCAACCCATCTTTCTCGCCGCATCCAGAATTAAGATCGTATCTCGATGAACGGTACCCATTAGCACAAGGTCACAGCCAGCCTTTCTCAATCGTATAATTGGTGCAGTAAACTCACTCTCGGTCGGTTTATGTGCCGAGACCGCCGATAGCGAAGTCCCCATGGCTTCCGCTTGATCTTTTGCCCCCGCCAGAATTTCAATTCCATAATCATTATCCACATGAATAACGCAAGGCACTTCGCTTCCAAGTTGCTCCATAAAGTATTTGACCGATGCTCGGGCTTCGTCATAATAAATTCCATGCTGAGAAAATTTAAAACGATGGAAAGGTTCATCCATCTGTCGACCACCACTAATTGGGAAAAAATTGGGCACACCTGCTTCGAACAATGTAGGCATGAGCGCATTATTCATCGGCGTACCAACACCAAGTAACATTGCCAAGACGTTATCTCGGTTAATCAATTTGTTTGCAGCTGATATCGCTTTGGGAACCTGATAGGAAGTGTCTTCAACGACAAAACGAATTTGTCGCCCATGCACTCCTCCTGCTTCGTTTACTTCTGCAAAGCGCATCCTGGCTCCATTTACAGAACCTACACCCCAGACCGCCACTGGACCTGAAAGATCGGAGAAAGACCCAAGAATAATTTCGTCATCCGTTACACCACGATTAGATAGTCCTTCTCCCGAAGGATTTTCTTCACCACAAGAAACCAAGAAAATCAGGCTGCTTAAAATTATAACGGTGCGAAAATTACTCATTGCAAGTATCTCCTCAATACATCTCATTTATTAAATCTATATATTTCTCATTAACCACTTTCCGCTTTAACTTCATTGTCGGAGTAAGTTCATCATCCTCCGGATCTAGAAGCTGGTCGATCAACCGGAATTTCTTTATTGTCTCCACTCTAGCAAACTTACTGTTCACTTTCTCTATCTCCTGCCAAATCAAATCTTGAACTTGACTGGTATGACAAAGACTCGTGTAGTTTGTAAAAGGAACACCCTCGGATTGAGCAAAATTCTCCACATTCTCCTGATCGATCATAACCAAACAGGTGAGATAAGGTCGTCGATCACCCACAACCACAGCATCCGATATAAACGGAGAAAACTTTAGTTGATTTTCTATTTCACTTGGAGTGATGTTCTTCCCTCCCGCCGTGATGATGATATCCTTCATACGATCGACAATATAAATGTAACCATCATCATCAATCTTTCCAACATCACCCGTGTGCAACCATCCATCAATAAAGGTCTCAGCGGTTTTCTCAGGCTTATTCCAATAACCCTGAATAACACCTGGTCCCTTTATCAATATCTCCTGATCCTTTGACACCGCCACCTCCACACCCGAATTTGCTCTTCCCACAGAACCTATCCGATTTTCTCCTGGAATATTAGCGGTAGCTATACCTGTGCATTCGGTCTGCCCATAGACTTCATACATGGGCTTACCCAAAGCCCAGAACCAGTCAATGAGTTCAGGTGCTATTGGCGCCGCTGCTGTGGATAACCAACGACACTTATCAATACCTAGCAAAATTCGAATATTCTTCAGGACTAGAAGGTCTAAGATTTTGTTTGCTAAAGATAGGATCGCACCAGGTTTAATATCATTCTTTTTCAACCTTGCCGCCTCTGCTCCAACTCTAATGGCTAGATCGTATGCCCACCTTCCAAAAACCGTCCCTTCCTTCAACTTTATCGTGACCATGGAGTGCTGTTTCTCCCAGACCCGAGGGACAGCGAAATGAATAGTAGGCGAAACCTCCTGTTGATCTGAGTGTGCAGTCTCTAATTCTTCAACTAAATTGACTACCGACCCTGATTGGATGGGCAAGAAAGTATAAAACATGCGTCCTGCTATGTGTGCCAAGGGCAGAAACGCCAACTGCTCATCTTGGGGATAGACTCCATAAATATTTGTTAGATTTTCTGCCATGAAAAGCATATTTGACTGGCTTATCATAGCTCCCTTTGGAGGGCCTGTGGTACCTGAAGTATAAGTCAGAATCATCAAATCATCTGGAGCGGCCTTTTGAATCTCCTCCTCCCATAAAGAATCATTGGCCTCATAGTGCTTTTGACCTATTTCTAGCAACTCTTCAAAACTAATGCATTGAGTATCGGAGAAATTTCTAAGTCCTTCCATGTCAAAGATAATGATTTTTTGTAAGGTCGGAGTGTTTGCTCGAACCTCCAGGATCTTATCCAGTTGCTCTTCGTCTTCGGCAAAGTAGAATTTTGTTCCGCTGTCGGTCACTAAATACTCAACCTGGTTAGGAGCATCGGTCGGATAGACACCATTTGTCACACCACCCATCCCTATGACCCCTAAATCTGCAAAAAGCCACTCTTTGTTAACCTCAGACGCAATCGAACACACATCCCCACGTTCAAGCCCCAGCGCTTTCAAACCGTGCCCAACTAACCTAGCCCTATCTCCATAATCTCTCCAGGTGTATTCATTCCAAATACCAAAGTCCTTCTCTCGCAACGCCAACTTTTCTGAGTCCTTTTCGACTCGAGCCCAGAATCGTTTAGAAATAGTATCCAGATTATCAGTTTCAAGATTAGTCACGGAACTCTCCTAACGCCACGTCTTCCGCTGCTTCCAGCGACGCTTTCCTCGGACGCCTTCGTCCTTCATCCCCAGATAAAATTCCTGCACATCTGTTGCACTCTTAAGACGTTCACAAGAATCTTCCATCACTATCCTCCCCACTTCCATAACATACCCGTAGTGGCCGATGTCTAAAGCCATTCGTGCATTTTGCTCGACCAGCAAAACAGTAACACCTCGTTCGCGGTTCAATCGGGTAATGATTTCGCTAATTTCTGCTACAAGCCGAGGAGAAAGACCGAGCGACGGCTCATCGAGAAGCATCAACTTTGGATTAAGCATCAACGCTCTTCCGATCGCTAGCATCTGCTGCTGACCACCAGATAAATTAATGGCCTGCGCCTTTGCCAGAGTCTTTAATGCTGGGAAATAATCATAGACCGCATCAATATCCGCTTTAATATCATTATCTTTCCTAGTGAATGCACCCATCTTTAGATTCTCATCCACAGTCAAGAAAGGAAAAACCTCTCTTCCTTCAGGAACATGGGCAATCCCGGTAAGTGCAATAGCGTCCGGATCCTTTCCAAGAATAGAGTCTCCGGCAAAAGCGATCGTTCCTTTCTGAGGGTCTATCGCACCACTAATCGTCTTTAGTACGGTAGTCTTTCCTGCTCCATTCCCGCCCAACAACGTGACGATCGACCCCTTTGGAACATTTAGACTCACCCCTCGAATAGCCATCACCGGGCCGTAGTAGGTTTCTAAGTTATTAATCTCGAGAAGGTTCATAGTCAACCTAAATAAGCTCTCAAAACATCCGGGTGAGACTGAACTTCGGAAGGTTTTCCCATTGTTATAAATTGCCCATCCGCGACCGCCAGAACACGATCAGATGACTGAGCCACCAGTTTCATATCGTGCTCTACCATAATGATAGTAATTCCCAATTCCTCATTAATATCCTCTAGCCAAAAAGACAGATCTTCCGTTTCCTCTGGATTAAGACCAGAAGAAGGTTCATCCAAGAGGAGAAGAGAAGGCTTAATACTAAGTGCACGAGCGATCTCTACCATTTTACGAACACCGTAAGGTAAATTTGAAATCAACTGATGCCGGTAACTTTGAAGATCAAGCAAATCAATAATATCTTCTACGGAGTGACGAAACTGCAATTCCTGTTGCCTAACTCTAGACAAAAAGAATATTTCCTCGAACAAATTAGTCTGGCGATGCACGTGGCATCCGATGAGAAGATTGTTTAGTACAGTTTCATTTTCAAATAATTCGATATTCTGAAAGGTTCTAGCGATACCCAACTGGGCGACTTGATTGGTCGCTAGTCGAGTAATATCTTGTCCCTTAAAATAAATTGATCCCTTTGTGGTGTCGTAGATACGACTGATTAAGTTAAAGATTGTTGTCTTCCCCGCTCCATTGGGCCCAACAATGCTGAACACTTCTCCTTGTTCCACAGAAAATGATAAATCTTGAACTGCTTTCACTCCACCAAAGTGTATTGATATGTCTTGTGCCGCCAAGAAACTCAATGCAATCTCTCCGTACGAAGAAAAGATTTTTGTCTCTTATATGTTGCTTTCCGATAAAGAGGAAATTCTTCGAAATAAAGGCGAATCTTTATCCAACGCCCATAAATTCCAAGCGGCTCGTAAATTAGAAAAAATATCAAGACAAGGCCAAAAATTGCAGGCTCAAGCCCTGGAATTTGCGCTATCCCAGGCGGCGCGAAATCACGAAATATCGCTATCACCTGAGGAAAAAAACCTATAAAAAAGGCTCCATAAATGACTCCATGCAATGATCCCAAACCACCTACGACCACCATAAGTAGTAACTGTATAGAGGTAATAATCGTAAAAGCATCGGGGGCCAAATAAGTAAGTCGATGGGCAAATAGGGCTCCCGCCAGACCTGTTAAGGCTGCCGATAAAGCAAATGCTAAGGTTTTCGTTTTGGCAAGATCAATTCCCATACTCTCTGCGGATGTTTCTGAATCCCTGACCGCAGTCATCGCCCTTCCGGCAGGACTACGCAACAGGTTCATTGTTAAAAAGATACATATGACCAAGATAACCAAACATAGAAAGTAAAAAGCATAGGGTGATGAAAGATCATGCCCGCCAACGATTGGTTTGGGGACAGACATTCCTTGAAATCCGCCAGTCACTGATACCCAGTGCACTAGCACCTGCTCCACGATAATCGAAAAAGCAAGAGTCGCTACGGCTAGATAAATACCCATCATTCGAAGTGCGGGAATGCCAATCAACCCTCCCAATATCCCACTAAAAAAACTTGCCACAGTCAGACTTACAAAAAAAGGTATTCCCTGATGCAATAAATAGGCATGTGTGTAAGCACCTATTGCAAGAAAGGCGGCATGCCCCAAGCTAACCAAGCCGGTGTAACCTACCAGGAGCATTAGCCCTAGCCCCGCGATGGCGTAGACAAATACCAAGGAAAACTCTCCTAACAAGAATCGATCCATACCAAATGGACTA
Source organism: uncultured Halieaceae bacterium (assembly GCA_913051825.1). Lineage (GTDB taxonomy): Bacteria > Pseudomonadota > Gammaproteobacteria > Pseudomonadales > Halieaceae > CABYJX01. Next base: position 9,773 of record CAJXCR010000046.1, on the reverse strand, counting down.
ATAAATAGTGCGATTAACAAAAGGCTATACCAAAAAAGATGCCCAGAGTGTTTTATAAGATTAATATCCTGCATATAACGCGTCTTTCGAATAAATCTCATGCCGTTTTACACCTTCTTTTTTTGCATTGTCGCGAAAATACCCTGCGGCCTTACAATCAACATTATCAGGAGCAAGACATAGGCAGACATCTCTGAAAATCCGGGGGGCAGATAAAGACCTGCAAATTGCTCCGTAAGACCCACTAGCAAACCACCGAGAATTGCACCAGGAAGGCTACCGAAACCACCCACTATGGCGGCTGCAAACGCTTTAATACCTACAAAGCCAATGAGCGGATCAACAAGAGAAACCGGTGCGGTTAATACACCAGCAAGCCCCGCAATACCGGCAGAGATAGCCCAAACCAGTGAGTAAACCCTTTTGACTGGAATGCCAACATAAAAAGCGGCTAATTGGTTTTGAGAAGCGGCTTGCATCGCTATCCCAATACGAGTGAAACGAAAAAAGATCCAGACAAGCAGGCACAAAATGACCGTACCAATCACCACCGCCACATTTTCATAACCAATTACCGAATCACCTAACTTGATTACACCCCCTGAATATGGGACCGGGAGCGCCTTGGGCTCACTACCCCAGACTGCTCCGGCCACGGCCCTGATCACAAAACCCAAACCGATGGTAAGCATTAGGACAGCAAAATGTGGTTCTCCTATCATTGGTCGCAACAATAAACGCTCGAGAACGGCACCGACCAACGCCATACATAAAATGGTTGCCAACACCGACCAGAAAAAGGGCCACTCTAAGACTGTAACAAAAGTGATGGCAAAATAAGCACCAAGCATCATCAGATCACCTTGCGCGAAATTTACCATTTCCGTAGCCTTGTAAATCAAGACAAATCCAAGTGCGATCAAACCGTAAAGACAGCCTTGGGAAATACCGCTAATAATAAGTTGAAAAATTTCCATCAGGTTTTATTCTCGAGAATTAAGCGACTGAGTCTTCAATCACCTACCACTTGCTGAAATTTATCGGCCACTGGTTCACCTTTCTTAATCAGATCGGTAAAACTTTCTATTGCCATTTCAATGATACTTGGGGTTTTCTTGCACCATGGTTTGCCATGACCAATAAAAATCGTATGACCTTCTAGAGATGCCGTTATGAAAAGCGCTAGATCAGTGGCACGCTCTTCAGAAATTAAAGGATTAATTTTTATAACAATTTCCTTAATGACATCTCGATACGCTCCATACATCTCATCCAGAGAATTAGTAATAGAAGACTCATGGTTGCTCAACGCCCACACTTCCGGGAAAAAATGTGTCGTTCGTTTATTATTGAGATCTGTAATGACATGGGTCAAGACAGCTTTCAACTGCATGACAGGATCAATTCCAGCATCTTGTCGCAAGCGTTCAAATTCTTCGAGATATCCCTGAATAATTTTGTTTAGAAGGGCCTCTAATAAAATACCTTTACTTGGAAAGTAATATTGCAGATTACCAGGTGTAATGCCACATCGAGAAGCGATTCTTCTTATACTAAGCGATTGATAACCCTCATCAATCAGTAAGTCTTCCGCGGCATCGAGAATCTTAATGGCCGCTTTTTGTCCTTTCTCGTACTTGCCTGCGTTCAAAGTAATTACCTTAATCCAAGCGCTAAACTGATAAAGTTTTAAATCTTTTTAAATGCTAACTGATTAGACATTGACATTCTAGGTCGATCGTATGATATTAACCTCAAGTACCTTAGAAACTTTGAGATTAACGCATCAATATATTCACGGGAGGGCTTCTGATGCAATTGCGAATCGTATCCACTGTTCTAGGAATGCTCCTCAGTTTTAGCCTATTAGCGGAGCTAAGCCCCGAACCAATCCCTAATGTAGAAATACTGCCAAAAGACTACCCCGATAGCTGGATTTTCGCACACGATGCCAATTTTGCTTCTCTACTAACCGGGCAATTGGTCATATTAGATGTTGCCGCAGACACTAAAGAGTACAAAGGATCACTTGATGCTTCCCAGTTTGGAACGTTCATTCAGTCCTCTACTCGTGAGGAACTATATGTTGGTGAAACTTTCTATTCTCGAGGAACTAGGGGTGATCGAACCGATGTCGTTACCATTTACGATAAATCTTCTTTAAATAGAATTGGGGAAGTAGTCCTTCCGGGTGAAAAACGAGCTCAAATTGTAGTCAACAAGTATGCAATGCAGCTTATCGACAATGACGAGTACCTACTTGTTCTTAATTTTACGCCTGCTATATCCGTGACGGTTATAGATATTGCCAAGCGCGAGGTGCTGAATGAAGTCCCTATCGGTGGCTGTAATATGATTTATCCATCGGGCAAAAGAGGCTTTTCGTCCCTTTGTGGAGACGGCACCATCATGAGTATTTCACTGGATAAAAAAGGACAAGTCATCGACCGAACACGATCAGAACCGTTCTTCAATGCAGATGATGATCCACTCTTTGATAAGCCGATGTATCTTGAAAATATCGCTTATTTTCCTAGCTTTAAAGGAGATATTCAGCCAATTGATATGACCAATGACCCTGATATTTTACCCAAATGGTCGATGATTTCAGAAGAAGATGCCAAGGAGAATTGGCGTCCTAGTGGCTGGCAAATTATCTCGGCAAGCGATGAGCATTTATATGTACTGATGCAAAAAAACGGTAACTGGGGCAGCCATAAAAGTGGCGGAGAAGAAGTGTGGGTATTTGATACTTCCCAGCAAAAACGTATCAAAAGGATTGCATTAAAAAACCCAGGCTTTTCTATCGAAGTAACTGGCGGAAAGAAACCGCTACTGGCGGTGACGGGCACAGACATGACTATCTGGGTGTATGACTTAGATGGAGAATTGCAACGAAACATTGTTGTCGGCGCGCCCTCGGCAATGCCGATAATGCTGAATGCGAAACGCTAGTGTTGGAATTAAGGAATAAAAAAATTACGTACATAATCCCCTCCATGATAAGGAGACTGGTACTGATGAGGAACGGTTTATGAAATGGCTAGATAACCTTGCCGAGAAATCAACCCGGAAACTGGCTAGAAGTAGCGGCAGAAGAAGCTTTTTAGCAAAACTTTCCGCAGGCATTGTAGGAGGAAGTACAATCCCATTACTTCCTGTCGCAAGAGCATCCGGAGGCGGCAATAGCTATCCAGGAGTGGGCAGCCAGAGCACTGGAAATCTTGAAGATCCTGGTGATCCAACAAGCTGCGATTACTGGCGATATTGCGCAATTGACGGATTTATATGTGCCTGTTGCGGAGGCTCAGCAAATAGCTGTCCGCCAGGAACCGAAATGTCTCCGATGACATGGATAGGCACCTGTCGCAATCCAGCCGATGGAAAAAACTACATTATCTCTTACAACGACTGTTGCGGGAGAACGAGCTGTGGTCGCTGTATGTGCAACCGTAATGAGGGTGATGTGCCGGTATATCGACCACAACAAAATAATGATACCAATTGGTGTCTCGGCACCAAGAGCAATGTTTACAATTGCTCCACTGGAGTAGTGCTAGGAATTGCTCTTGAGTGAAAATTGATATTTCCAGCTAGATGGTGACGTTGTCTCAGGTGAAAGCATTGCGATTCGTAAGGCATGTAATTATTTGAAATCGCTGGCAGGTAGACAAGAAGTATTGTAATTTCTGAAATGAACGAGATTCAATACGAATTGAACATTGTTTGCATTACTAAGAAGTAATCTCTACTGAACTTAATTAAAAAAACAGGTGCTACAAATGAATAGAATGTTTCAAGGATTTGTATTCGGTTGCATTATCGCGTCTTCTTCCGTAACCAATGCCGATTTCAAACCAGAGCCCATCGGCATAATCGAAACACTGCCCGAGCAATATCCGGATCATTGGATAATGGCGCAGGATCTTTCCTTCTTTCATATGCTTGAAGGTGCGGTAAGAGTCATAGACCCTTCGGAAGAGACGACTGGCGATCAGTATAAAGGACAAATGACTTCCAGTTTTATAGCTGTTTTTGAGCATAGCAAAGTCCGTAACGAACACTACGTTATAGAGTCTTTCTTCTCTAGAGGTGGTCGTGGCGGCAAACGAACTGATCTTGTCACTATTTACGATCCCACATCACTATCCGTCTCTGATGAAATCGAGATACCAGCAAAGAGGCTTACTGGTATGCCCAAGGGAACACAGGCAGCCCTCATTGGTGAAGAAGAGAGGTTTCTCGGCATCTACAACTTTACGCCAGCGCAATCGGTCAGCATTGTAGACCTAGAGAAACGAGTATTTGTTAACGAAGTTGCTACTGAAGGATGCGGATTTGTTATCCCCAATGGAGCTCGAAGCTTTTCATCTATTTGCGGTGACGGAAGCTTTTTGACCAGTAATTTAGATGCATCAGGCGCCCTTACAAGTTCTACAAGAACTGAAACTATGTTTGACCCTGTTGGAGATCCTGTATTTGAAACTCCGATCGCCTATGACGACAACGCATATTTTCTGTCATTCTCAGGCAAACTACTGCCGGTGAATATTGGCGAAAAACAGATATCCGCGGGAGATTGGTTATCCCTTGCGACCACAGAAGATGAAAAATCTTGGCGTCCCGGAGGCATAACCCCTATGACCTCCGATACTAATGGAAACGTATATGTCCTAATGCACCCAGACGGAGGTGAAGGCACTCACAAAAATGGTGGTAGTGAAGTATGGGTGTACGATTTAGAAAAAAAGAAAAGAACCAATCGTATTGAATTAAAGAATTGGAGTCTCGTCGTAGGCACATCGGGTACTGGTAAAAATAAATTCTTGCTCGCCACCAATACTGATATGGCTATTGACGTATATGAATTACCTACGGCCAATTACGCTCGCACATTGACTGGCGCCGGCAGTACACCCTTTGTTATTGACGGACTTAATTAAATTGTGGAGATGAAAGAAATAACGCATGTTGCCGATTTAGGTCCGGTTATCATCAGCTGGTTATTAGCGCTTATATTTGGCTTTGCTAGCTATCATAAAATAACAGCATGGCCGCGTTTTCTGGCGTCCATGTCGGCTTATAGGATCCTACCAAATTGGATAGCGCCTCAGCTGGCGGGCCTGGCGCTGATTTTTGGTGAAATCGCTGCCTGTACTTCTCTTTTAGCACTGCATCATTTTGGATTGATCCTCGCAATGGTATTACTGGTGCTATATTTTGGAGTCATAAGTATTAATTTGATTCGTGGTAGAACCCATATCGATTGTGGTTGTGGAGATGAACCAACGCCAATATCAATGCTGCTACTCGTCCGTAACCTCGTCTTAGTAGGCTTTGCTTACTTGGCTATACAAAACTTTATCGGCTGGTCATCATTGCTCTGGAATATTTCTATATTTGCCCTGGCTTCTGCTGGTCTTTTTTTCGGTATCTATGTAATTTTTGAACAAATGCTGGCTAATCGTGGTAGACATCAACGACTTTGGATTGGAGAAGTAAACTAATGGATCTAGTAACCGCATCCATTGTCATCCTTTGGATCGCAGTCATTGCCCTAATCATTGTGGTACTCGCGCTTGCAAGACAGGTCGGGGTGCTCTATGAAAGAGTTGCTCCTGCTGGAGCGCTTATGGTTAATCAGCAGTTAAAACCTGGGGATGCTGCACCGGAAATAGAAGCTCGCGGAATTGACGAGACCGCCCTAACCGTGGGCTTAGCAAACCAACTTTTATTTTTCCTGGCACCAGATTGCCCCATCTGCAAGACATTGCTACCTGTTCTGAAAACCCTCAAGAAATCGGAGAAAGATATCAGTATTATCTTAGTCAGTGATGGGGATGATGGGCATGAAGCATTCATAAAAGAATATGAGTTAACGGATTTTTCATATATTGTCTCTGAACTTGTTGGAAGGAGCTTTGGTGTTAGTAAACTCCCATATGGTGTTCTAACAGATGAGCACGGTGTTATATCCAGCCTGGGAATCGTCAATTCACGCGAACATTTGGAGAGTTTATTTGAAGCACGTAAAATGGGTGTCGCATCTATACAAGAGTATCTTGAACGACACTCCGAAGAAATGGAGAATACGGATAATGCAGTTAGAGAGTACAGCGGCCAAGGAGCAGAACCATGAAAGAATCTAAAAATTTATTCGATAGGATTTCAGAGCAGGTAAGTCGAGGACTTGCGCAAAATACATCAAGACGTGGTTTATTTGGCTTGCTCGGAGCTGGCATCGTTGGAATGTCGTCCATACCCCTCCTCCCCGTTGCACGAGCGGCAGGTACTGGGCAGCCTCAAGCCTCGGATTTGCAGGAATCAGGAGATGATCAGAGTTGCGATTATTGGAGATATTGCTCCATTGATGGGTTTTTGTGCACCTGCTGTGGCGGAAGTGTAAATACCTGCCCACCAGGAACGGAAATGTCCCCAATCACGTGGATTGGCACCTGCAAGAATCCAGAAGACGGCAAGAGCTATATTGTTTCCTACAATGATTGCTGCGGAAAATCTGGGTGTGGCAACTGCCTTTGCAATACCAATGAAGGGGACAGACCCATGTATGTTCCTGCTAAGAGCAACGATATTAACTGGTGTCTTGGTACGCAAAGTTCCGTTTATCACTGCTCAACTGCAATCGTTGTTGGAATGGCGTTCGAATAAATAAGCACATGACACGGCTTCTGTGCCTAATCTTTCTAGCGTATAGCATCGAAACACTCTCGGAGGATATGCCGGGCGTTGACAATCCACAAAGAGCGCACGTCAATTACATTCTAAATTGTCAAGGTTGTCACGGACCGGAAGGCTCCGGTTCGGCTGATGGAGACGTTCCAAGAATGAAAGATTTTCTGGGGAATTTTCTGAATGTCGAGGGCGGGCGTGAATTTCTAATCCGAGTCCCTGGAGTTGCCAGCGCGCCACTTTCTGATACCGCCATTGCCGAACTTCTTAACTGGACATTACACACGCAATCGCCAGATCAAATACCTGAAGATTTCCTACCCTACAACGAATCAGACGTCATTCAGTGGCGGAGGAAAACCTTGGGCGACGTGGCACATGAACGAGAGCGACTCATCGTTCGTATGCGATAGTTTAATTTTTTTCATTTATAAATGATTTTATTGCCACTTCTCTTGGAGTGCTCTAGAGAAAGTGGTACATTTGACCTAAAGTTTATCTTCACCATATATCTACAATAGATGTAACATTAATAAATTAATAAATTATGGGAACAGGGAGTGGCAAAGTGACTGCAAAAATCAAACTTGGTTTCATCGTATTTCTTCTAACCACATTTATTGGTGGCTCAACAATCTCTTTTGCTTCGGTATTAGAAGAAGTAATTGTGACAGCACAGAAGCGAGAGCAAAACGTGCAAGATATCGGTATCGCTATAACGGCGATGACTGGTGATCAAATGGATGCCCTTGGCTATAACAGCGCTCAGCACGTCACAACCATGGCACCTGGAGTACATACGGTACAGCCAAACGGGGAAGCAAACTATTCCATAGCTATCCGCGGATCTGCCAATAGTGACTTCACCACTAACCAGGAAAGTCCTGTCGCCATTTATCTTGATGGCGTTTATGTCAGTCAGATGTCCGGTACTGGATTTTCTCTATTTGACATGGAGCGTGTAGAAATTTTGCGAGGCCCTCAGGGTACGCTGTACGGACGAAATGCGACAGGCGGCTTAGCTCATTTCATCTCAAAAAAACCTACCCGAGAAACCGAAGGTTACGCAAAAGCTACCGTCGGTGAATACTCACAATTCAAATTCGAAGGCGCCATCAGTGGACCGATAGGAGAAACCGCATCGGCTCGCCTATCTGTCTCTACACATAACAACGACGGCTATATTACCAACCGGCTTGGTGAAGATCTCAATAATGCGGATGATCAAAGTGTTAGATTGCAATTCCTTTGGAATCCTTCAGACGATATAGAATTTTTACTCAGCCTTAGAGGCTCGCAGCAGGATATAAGAACCGGCTTTTTTGAGCATGTCTCGGCGGTAGGTGCACCTGGCGAATATACCCCTAATGAGGTCAATTACGTCCTTGGGTATATCGATAATGACGGAGATGTCTATGCAGGAGACTATGATGATCCTGGCTTTAATGATCTTGAAACCCGTGGCTATTCTGGTACGTTGACCTGGGATTTCGGCAATATGAAGCTCACATCTATTACCGATTTCTCCACAGTTGAGCGTGACTACATAGAGGATTCGGACGCGTCTCCTGCGCCCGTTTTTGATTTTTTCCTTGTTACTGACTCCGAACAGTTTTCTCAAGAGATTCGCCTAGACGGGGAAACTGACTCCATGAAATGGACGGCAGGAGTTTATTACCTAGATTTGGATATAAATGATGCTAATGGCGCGATCACTGACCCGTTTGTAGGACCTGCACCGACCCCAGGCGCTGAAGCAGGCTTGTTCAACCCATATCGCTCAGAGGTACAATCTATGTCCGTCTTTGGACAGGTAGAATTTGCCATCGCAGATAACGTTAATATGACGATAGGTGGTCGAGTCGTGCGGGATGATCGCGACTTTGCATTCAGCGTCGATATCGTAGAATTTATCAATCCAGATCCTGCAATGTTTAACGTACCATCCAATAGAAATTTACTTGCTCAACTCGCCACGTATGCGGCATCCCGAGAAGACACTGAGTGGGCAGCGCGACTTGGATTGGATTGGACCTTGTCTGACGACACACTTGTCTATACAAGCTGGAATCGAGGCGTCAAGACCAGTGGCTATAACGCCCCTATCTTCCCATTGAGCCCTCCGAATGATTACGATGACGCAACTATGTCATTTGATCCAGAGATCGTAGATGCGTTTGAAGTCGGTGTTAAATTAAGCACTCCTGACGGACGCGCGAGACTTAATGCAGCGATGTATTATAACGACTTCGATAACTATCAGGCGTTTACTATTACTGGTCTCGACACTCTGCTCAAGAATTCGACTGCGGATAGTAAAGGCTTTGAAGTAGAGTTAATGGCCAACCCCACGGATGGATTAGATATTTTACTGGGCGTAGCTTATAACGATACAGATCTTACCCTAGGGGATGGATTTAGGACCGGCCCAGTGCAGTCTCCAAAATGGAATGCCAATGCCATGGTGCGATACGAGTGGTCACTTGCTAGCGGTGCGACAGTTGCTTTACAAGGTGATATGCACTATCGAAGCAAGCACATATTCGCACTCCCTAATCTGCCAGCTAACAGAGAAGACGGTTATACTATCGGAAATGTTTTCCTGACATACACCACCGCAGATCAAGCATGGGTCGCCTCCGCATTTGTTGAGAACGTTACTGGTGAGGAACATCTTGTGCAGACCTTTGATCTATCGACTGATGCCCTGTTTGGCATGATTGAACAGTACTATAATCGGCCTAAGTGGGCTGGAGTCAGTCTGCGATACAATTTCTAAGCTCCTTTCAACTTCTTAATCTCTTCAAGCTGCCATTTTTTTGGCAGCTTGAGGCCCCTTCCAAAGGCACAAAATATTTCGATCGAAAAAAATAACTTGGGCATAGATAAGTTAGCCGCCCTTCTCTCAATTTACAACATCAGAACTCATGCGAATTTCTTTCGCCTGCCATCGAACAATTAAATAGACACTTAGTGCTGTGACAAAAATCGGCAAAAAAGGCACGGCAAGTTCGAAAACCACTAAAATAGGATTGAGCACAAAAAAATCCATCGCTGATTGCGCCCAAAAAGAAGCAAAAATA
>CAJXCR010000045.1 GCA_913051825.1 uncultured Halieaceae bacterium | reverse complement strand
CGTTTCGAAACAAGATGTTTCGAGGTTTCCTGTTCGCCAATCTTGGAGTCGCTGCAATTGCGGCTATTCTCATCTTAGTTAGACCTGGTGAACCACCAATAATTCAAGGTGTTCTGTTGCCTGAAGCGAGATCTATCGACGCTTTTACTCTCATTGATCATACTGATCAGTCCTTCACCCAGGAGAATCTAAAAGGTCAATGGCACCTAATTTCTTACGGTTTCACCACTTGCCCTGATGTGTGCCCTACTACACTTGTTCAAATAAATACTATGCTTAAGGAGATCAAAGAAGATCGATATACTGACCTGCAGATATTGTTCTATAGTGTCGACCATAGACGCGATACTCCAAGCAAGATGGCCAACTATGTCCCCTTTTTCAATAATGATTTTATAGGCCTAACACACTTAGATGATCCCGAAAATCCACACCTTCCTTTTGAAAAAAGTCTTGGAATTACCGCTCAACTTACACCTAGGATCAGCGAATTAGAAAATATAGATCCGAATGACTATGAAGTAAGTCATGGGGTGACACTTTTTCTAGTTAATCCCGATGGAAAACTCCAAGCGATATTCAAACCCAATATTAACGAGATGGGCTATGCAGAATTCAATCCCACGCGCCTGCGAAATGATTATCTGAAGATCAGGAAGTATTTAGGCTAGTTGCATTTTACTGGATTAAATAACCCTAAAAACCAGCCTTATCACTATCTTCTGAATTCAATCTCTTAGTCGCCATTCTCCACCAATCTAAAAATGGGCCAAAGACATTTTGCTGAAAACCACGATAGTCTTTCTGCGTTTCATCGCCCAAACCCCAAGGCGTGAATTCATCTTTTTCGGGAATATATATAGTGCCGAATAATCTATCCCAAATACTAGTCACCGCTGCCAAGTTCGTCCCTAAATGTTGGGGTAGATAACTATGATGCGAATGATGCATAGCGGGACTTTGCAGCCAGAGGGATAACCATACTGGATAGTGAAGTAAAATATGAGAATGTCTGAAATTACCCGTCAACCCAAATAGCGCAGAGAAGAAACCGAGGTTAAATAAAGTTGCAGATACGAGACTTCCATCGAACAAATAAGCAAAAATTCCACCGGAAATAGAATAAGCTAACATGCCCCCTGAAGCCCAAATAGGTCCGGCAAGAAAATGCTCTCTGTAGCGAGTTAACGGAGTCAACACTTCGGCTGAATGATGCACTTTATGTATCGCCCAAAAAAACGTGAATCTATGCATCGTATAATGGATGGCATAGAAAAATAGATCATAGAGAAGGAGTATCGTTAAGCTATAAAAAAGCATCCAAAAGTAATTCGCGTCTAAAGCCGGTGTGGATCCCAATGCCCACTCCAAACTTCTTATGACCGCCCTTTCAATACTAGGCGCAAAAACTACCAAAAGGCTGACTACCCAGAACGGACGCAGCACTCTCTCTAAACACCAAAGCCAGATGTCCACTCTTGCAGAAACATGCCCATAAATATCTACTGGAAACAAATATTCAGAAAAAGTATCACTCTGCCTTTCTCTTCCCTCGGCAGTTTTTGCCCCACGTCCGCCACGCATCCAATACAAAAAGATTGCCAAAGCTAGCGTAACTAAAAGCATAGACCAATGCAGACTCCCTGGCACATTGTCCCCGAGGAGTTTCCACAGGACTCCACCGAGATTCTGAGCCATCTCGGTAAAAGGACCAATCACCTCTATATCTTCGAATGCCGAAGAATTTTCAACCTGGTTATTTGTATCGGTCATCTAATCCATGCTCAAATACAGGTTTAATTTTATAGAAAGAAGCTTAGCGTGTTTAATCGTTATTCTGAAGCTGCATGTTAGGATTAATAAGCCAACTTTAAATAGGTATGAAATATGGACAAGGAACCCTACGTAATTTCAGAAAAAATCGGACATGTGACATGGCTAACCTTGAATCGACCAAAACAAAGAAATCCTCTCTCAAATGACATGATGTTATTTCTAAAAGAATCTCTTGATAATGCTGCCGAAAATCAAGAAACCAGAGTTATAGTTATAAAAGCAAATGGACCAGTATTTAGCGCTGGTCATAGCTTAAAAGAAATGAGTGCGAAAAGAGATCTATCAGAAAACAGTCGACAACAACTAATCAAAATGATACTTGCTAATTGCTCGACATTAATGTGCTCGATCATGAGCAATCCAAAACCCATTATTGCTAGTGTCCAGGGTCCAGCCACTGCAGCTGGATGTCAGTTAGTTTCTGCCTGCGACCTAGCTATTGCTACTAACGAGAGCAGTTTCTGCACACCGGGAGTAAACATCGGAGTCTTTTGCACCACCCCTCTCGTAGGTATCGCGCGGAATATTCATCGAAAACATGCAATGGAGATGGCCCTAACTGGAGATGCCATAACTGCTCAAAAAGCAGAGAGATACGGTCTAATAAATGAAGTTGTTAATTCAGAGGATTTGGAATCTGCGACCACAGCCTTAGCCAAAAAAATTGCATCTCGATCGGCTCAAACTATCGTAGCAGGAAAAGCCATGTTCTATAAGCAAATAGAAGTACCGATTGCTGATGCATTCGCTCTAGCTAACGAGACAATGCTCAATAACATAATGTCAAAAGCAGGTGACGCAGATGAAGGAATAGGTGCCTTTCTTGAAAAACGCACACCAAACTGGAAAGGCCTTTAATTTAATTTCAGCAAACCTGTCTTGAACAAAACTATGCGAGAACTATCAACAACTCTTCTTAGACATTTCTTGAAAAAAGAAGTACTAACGAGGATTCTAAATCCATGAAAGGTCTGAAAATTATTTGCGCGACAAGAGAAACTCAAGATAGTTTTTATGAAAACTCGCTTCTCGGAAAGGCAATCAAGTCAACTTACAAGGAGTATGGATTTCATTTGCACATATTCTTTGAAAACTCCAAAGGTCTTTCTGAATGTTACAACATAGGAATATCTCAGGCTGATGAAGATGACATTCTCATCTTTGTTCACGATGATATCGCCATATCAGACTTTTTCTGGGTAAAAAACGTATTTATTGGGCTAGAAAGATTTCATATGATTGGAGTGGCTGGAAATCGCAGGAGAATCAAGAATCAACCCGCTTGGCCATTTATCAAATTTGACCAGGAAAACAAAAAATGGACAAAAGATAAAAGTAAAAACCTCAGCGGAATGGTAGGACATGGAAATGCCTTTCCATGTGACTTAAGCATTTATGGGCAACCCGAGCAGCAATGCGCACTTCTGGATGGTGTGTTTTTAGCAGCAAGAAAAAGAACATTTATTGAAAGAGGGATTAAATTTGACGAGCGATTTAAATTCCATTTTTATGACATGGATATTTGTCGACAATTTGAACAAAATGGTTTGTCCATGGGAACAGTACCGATAAGCATTGTTCATACCAGTGGGGGGAATTTTGGTACCCCAGATTGGCTCTCTGCATACAAGATATATCTAGACAAGTGGGAGTGAAAAATACTGTTAAGATCTTAAAATTTAATAATCCACAATCTTTGATTATCACCAACATCTAGACCTCCAATAAAAATACAGGTACATTGCAATATCAAACTTACTGGATCCCAAAAGGAGAGCATCTCTCCGTGAAATTGACCAAGATATTGATGATAGTATTGTTATTTTGGATGATACCCGCTGCATTAATACCAATCTTTGATCTGGTTGTCTGGTTCCCATACGTTAGCCCTACTAATATCCCCACAGATGATCTCGCAAATCATCGTTTGCTTTCCGTTCGCTCTGCTGCTTTTCTGACTATTGTTTATTTCATTATTAACCATCTAAGACAAAAAAAACCGTTGTCATCTGTATCTCCTATTTTTGTTTATGTTAATTGCTTATTGCTGTTCTCTACCATTTTGCTGATCAAGAATAGTGGACCGACTACAGAATGGCTTACGGTCATATTTGTAGCTATTTTCTCAGGAATACTTTTTTTTGAAAACAAGAATGAATCAAATAAAATTTTTAAGGATGCCTGGTAATTTTCGTATGAAGGATTTTTCTAATGCAGGTAGTTAAGTTATTTCTGGTTGCATTTTTGATATGGTTTATTACCGCCGCAATATCTCCATTTTTCGATATTTATTTTTGGTTCCCCTATATAGAAACACCTATAAATGATTCTATTGGTTTTCAACGAGCGCTTACCGTTCGCTCGGCAATGTTTCTAACCCTTGCCTATTTTATTGTCAATTACCTGAGGCACCGAAAACCATTATCGTCAGTAGTGCCAATCATGATTTTCACCACTCTCTACTCTATTTGTCGGGCTGGCTTTTTAGTAAAGAATGGCGGTCCATATACCGAGTGGTTAGTTATCGCTTTCACTATCATATTTTCGATAATGCTTTATCTCGAATACAAGACGGAAACAAATAAGATATTCTCTAATTCTTGGTAAATATTGCTCGTCTTGATGGCCAATGATTGAAGATGCCTAACGACTCATAAAGAAAATCATAAGGCAGGCAAACAAGGAAATTCCTCCGATCATCCAATATGCACCTTTCGCAATTTCTCGCATATCATTGATATCAAGTGTCGGGTCATTTTCTTTTTGTTCTTCTTTTTGTTCTTCTTTAGTATTCATTTAGGCAGCCTAACATAGATAAGATCCTCGCACATATAGTAACTAGCTGACCTTACTTAAAATATATTTGTACTAAGTTCCCTTTCCCTTTAAATCAAAATTCGTCAAATATTGATTTTTATAAGCAGGAAGACTCTGCCAATACCAAGTGATGCAGACTGGTCCTATCAATAAAGCAGTAGAACTAAGTGAAAGAGACAGAGAATTTTCGGTATAAAAAATAAAATCATTGAAAATAGCCACCAAGCTAGGCCCTATTCCAAAACCAATGCAATTCACCGCTAACAAAAATACCGCTGAGGCTTGTCCACGCATCTGATTTGGCGTGATTAATTGTATGGCCGCGACACAGACTCCTGCAATCATCTGAGTAAAAAAAATCGCGAGACCGATCACCAATAACGAAAGCGTAGTGGCAGAGATTTGCGGAGCCAAAAGATAAGCCGGAAAAGACATGGTCGCTGCAACTGCAATTACTCGCATATTAGCATCTACAACGCCTCTTTTTGTTAATTCGGAGGCTAGAAGACCTCCTGTCAGCGCTCCTGATGAGCCAAAAACTAAAAAAATTAGCCCAAATGCATAGCCCGTCTCAATAATTGAGTATCCATGAGTTCGAATTAAAAGATTTGGGTACCACATTAAAAACCCGGCACTTAGGGCCGTCATAAAAGCTGTTGAAAAAAAGAGTGCGCCGTAGCTACTTCTTTTTGTCCAAAGATAATCTATTACCTCACGTACCGTATATCCAAGGTATTGTGCCTTTGAATCTCTAACAACTCCTTTCCTAGAAGGTTCGATAACGAAGCACATTGCTAAGGCGATCAATAATCCAGGCAACCCGACCAAGAGAAAACTAACCTGCCAAGATTCAAGACCTAATACTGCTTTCAAATTCAAGATATCCGTTTTCGAAACAAAAGTTATTAACGCTCCTCCTCCAATCAATGCTAAGCCCGTACCTAAAGTTCCTCCCATACTAAAAATAGCGATGGCCGTGTTTAGCTTCTTCGGTGGAAATGCATCGCTTAGCATTGAATAAGCTGATGGCATGAGACTAGCTTCTCCAATACCAACACACATCCTAGCTAAGAAAAGATGACCAAAGGATTTGGCCAACCCACACAACGCCGTCATCAAACTCCAGGTAGCGATCCCTGTTCCTATAATGACTCGACGATTTACATGATCGGCTAGACGACCCAGAGGAAGACCTGCTACAGAAAAGAAAATAGCAAAAGCGAATCCATGTAATAAACTAATTTCAAAATCCGAAAGACCTATGCTTTTTTGAATCGGATCAACTAGTAAGGTTAATATCTGACGATCAATAAAAGAAAGCGTATAAGCGATAAATAAAACAAATAATAACCAGCTGGACTGCCAAAAATCAGGGTAAGAGGAATCTATCTCATTAGGTTTTTTTTTGATCATTTTCTGGAAAATCTAAGCATTTTATTTAAACTAGTATAGCGTTACGCTAAATAAATTTCTTTATCAAGAGTAGAAGCTTTGCATTCAATAAATAATCCCATTAATACTGAAGTTCAAAGATCACATGAGCTATATGCCCTGGAGATTTTTAATGACTCCGCCTTAAAAAAAGAACGAGAAAAAATTAGAGCCTATTGGCTAGATTTAGTTAATCCGACAGAAGTAATGTATTCATGTTTCGAAACAGCATTCGAAGAAGTCATGTTTGGTGCAGTAATTTGGGCTTTAAACCAAAACCCCTTAAATCCTAAGGTAACTACTATAAGCAGAATTCCTCACTTTAATAACGAGCAGTCAATTCCAGGTTCGAGATGGGGAATAGATAATCCTGATTCAATTTACCGAGTAATCCCTGTGGACGCTAAACAGTCCTACATAATATCTGGTCAGCTAGGTCGACAACAATTTAATGAAAATCATTTTACTCTTTGGGATTCAAACATGAAGACTATTGGTATCATTTCAGGGCAAGATCTTGAGACTGATAAAGACGGTTTCTTTGAAATAAGCGTTAATTCTTCTTCTAAAGGACTGAAAAATCATATACAAACCAAGTCAGGTGCTAAAGAGTTCTATATTCGAGATGTAATGACAGATTGGTTAAACGACAGACCAAACATACTCAACATAGAATTATTAAATCGTGGAGACGGAGAATATAAAACAACTAAACCGGACGAATTGGAAATATGCAAAAGATACATGAAAAAGTGGGCTACCAATACCACCCGATGGAATCAACAAGCATTGTCAAAACCTACCAATGAATTTAGTTTTAAAATCGATCGAGATACTGATGGGGCTTTAAGAAACCAGGTTTATGTTTTAGGTCAGTTTTCTCTTCCAAGTGAAGACCACTGTATCCTTCTGCAAATATCTCTTTCAGGAGCCAATTACTTTATAGCTCCTATCACCAATATCTGGGGAACAACAAATAATATTGTTAACCGAAACGGAAGCCTCAACAATAACCAGGCAAAAAGTAACGACGACGGAACATATACCTTTATACTAAGCCTTAAAGACCCAGGAATATATAACTGGCTAGATCCATGCGATATGAGCGAGGGAATACTTACTCTTCGCTGGTCTGGTTTTGAAGGAAAAGTGCGAGGAAACGACACGTATGCTGAATCACAAACTTTGTTATTATCCGATGCAAAGAATTTAGTCTCCCCTCATCTTTATGTGACTAGTGCCGAAAGAAAAAAGCAGCTTGCTACAAGGTCTAGTAGTCATGAATGGCGACTAAGTGACGAAATTTTTTAGATGAAAGCAAAAAACGATTCAGAAGCTAAGGTTTGGTTGATTACGGGCTGCTCCTCTGGATTTGGACGCGAGATTGCGCTTTCAGCACTTGCCGCTGGTGAAAAAGTTGGCGTCTCCGCTAGAAATATTCGAAGCATATCCGATATTTGCGATCGTTATCCAAAAACTGCCATACCAATCACGCTAGATGTAACTCAAGAAAAGGAAAGAAAATCGGCTATTAATGATGTAAAGAATAATTTTGGACGAATTGATGTCTTAGTAAATAATGCTGGTTATGGCTACTTAAGTGCTATAGAGGAAGGCGAAGATATCGAAGTATTCAAATTATTTGAAACCAATTTTTTTGGTGCTCTCTCATTAACTAAAATGATATTACCTCACATGCGTGCCCAAAAAAGCGGGAGGATTATTAACAATTCTTCTCAAGCTGGACTGATGGCAAACCCAGGAACTGGTTACTACAGCGCGACTAAATACGCTTTAGAAGGCTTAATGGAAGCCCTAGCGAAAGAAGTAGCTCAATTCAATATATTTGTAACTTCTATAGAACCTGGTGCTTTCCGAACAGATTGGTCCGGAAGATCAATGAGACGATCTAATATTGAAATACTTGACTATGCAGACAGCGTAAAAAACAGGCTCGATATGATAAGCGATATCGATGGCAAGCAGCCAGGTGACCCAGAGCGTGCGGCAAAAATAATATTTGATCTATCTAGGCATCCAAACCCACCGACTCAACTACTATTGGGTGCCGGAGTACTCGCAAGCTATAGAGAAAAACTCGATAAGATGAAGACCTCTCTCCAGCAATGGGAGGAAGTTACACTAAGCGCTGATTTTCCCAAGACTTAGTAATGGTAAGGAGCTAATCATGGAAGAATATAGACAAATAGAAAATCTAATATACACCTATGCAGAGCTTATAGATGATGGAGACCTGACCGGAGTAGCTAAACTTTTCAAAAACGCTGAAATATCTGCGCCTGCTTTCTCGAGTAGTCAAGTGGGTAGCAAAGAGATTCTGAAGATGTATCAAAGCTCATGCCGGATATATGATGAAACAAACAATCCATGCACAAAGCATTTAACAACCAATGTTATAATTGAAATAAGTAAAAAAGGAAATTCAGCATCAGCTCGGTCCTACTTCACCGTTATCCAGGCGGTTAAAGACTTTCCTTTACAGCCGATTATTTCCGGGCGATATCATGATTCATTTAAAAAGAAGGCTGCGTCATGGGGATTTAAGAAACGAGTCATGCATGTCGATTTAATGGGTGACTGCTCTTTCCATCTATTGTGATTGTCATACGATCCAGAAATATTGTATTTTGCTATGAAGGAAGCAAATGGTAAGAGATATCGAAGATACTGAATGGAAATTAAGATGTGAGCTCGCCGCTTGCCATCGCTTATTTCACCATTTTGGTTGGACAGATGTAATCTGGACTCATTTAAGCGCACGTCTTACTCAGAATAAAAACCAGTATATCATTACTCCGTATGGCTTAATGTTTGAAGAGGTAACAGCATCTAACCTTGTTAAGGTTGATTTCGAGGGTAATCTTCTAGAAGGAAAATCTTATATGGATGCGGGACATGCTATCCATACAGCAATAATGAAAACTCGCCAAGATGTAATCTGCACTTTACACTCACACACTCGCGCGGGCATTGCGGTCTCTTGCATGAAAGAAGGGTTAATGAACTTGTCGCAACAATCTGGAGAAATACGAGACAAGATAAGCTATCACGATTACCATGTGATCGGGGTTGAATATCCTAATGCATGCACTCAATTAGGAAATGATATTAGCGACAAACCTCTATTAATTATGCGTAATCATGGTTTGCTATCTACAGCCAACAATGTTCCAGAGGCGTTTTATAACCTCTATACCCTTGAGAACGCCTGCAAAATTCAAGTGGATGTTCTACGTACTGGTGCAGAACTATCAGCTCCTCCTAAATCAGAATGGGATGAACTAGCAAGAATCAATATTTCACCAAAGAATAATCAAATAGCAGAGCACGTAAGGTTATTTTGGGCTGCATTACTGAGAATGCTGGATCGAAATAGTGCCAATTACGCCAATTAAAAACCAATTATTAGAGATAACAGTCTAAACCATAGTTGTTATCGTATTACTATAATTACCTGGTATCTCTTAAGATGGAAACAGTTTTTTCTGAATCGGTAGTCATAGGTGGGGGTGTCGTTGGCTTATCTGTAGCTAGAGAATTAGCGCTAAAGAAAAGTAAAGTTATCATTCTTGAGAAAGAACCTTGTAACGGATCAGAAACATCTTCCAGAAACTCTGGAGTCATTCATTCCGGTATTTATTACCCTCAGAATTCACTAAAAAGTCAGTTTTGTGTAGACGGAAATCGGCTTCTTTATCAATACGCTCTTGATAGAAAAATCGCTTTTCAAAACACTGGAAAAATTGTTATAGCCTCATCATCTGATGAGGTATCCAACCTAGAAAATCTATATAAAAACGGACATATTAATGGAGTGAGTGGACTAGAACTACTGACTCAGGCGGAAATTACAAAAAATTATGTAGAAGATCTAACGGTTGTTGCGGGATTATATTGTCCGTCCTCGGGAATTATTGACGCTCATGATCTAATCATGGCTCTTGAGAGTGACCTTCAATCACTAGGTGTCATCATGTCGAACAACACTTTTGTTAACAACATCCATTCCAACTCCTCTGGCGGATATGAAGTAGAAGTTAAGTCTAAAGAAAGCTTCTTCAATATAAAATGCGATGTATTGATAAACTGTGGCGGTCTACATGCAACCGAAGTAGCAAAAAAAATAGATAAAATGCAAGCCGATAAAATTCCTACTACGCATTTTGCAAAAGGTCATTACTTCTCATTTACCGGAGATCATCCTTTTAAGGATCTACTAATTTATCCGCTACCATCAAAAGACTCTCTTGGAATTCACGTCTCGCCAGATACTTCGGGGAAAATACGATTTGGACCTGATCTTAACTGGATAGAAAACCTTGATTACAGCTTCCAAGAAAACATAAAAGAAAAGTTTTATGTATCGATAAAAAAATACTGGCCCGGGATTGATAGGCAAAAACTACATCCAGATTATACTGGGATTAGGCCAAAAATTTATGGGCCTTCAGAAAAAGCCGTTGATTTTAAAATACAAACCTCTGATGATCACGGTTTGCATGGATTGATAAATCTTTTTGGAATTGAAAGTCCCGGATTGACTTCTTCTTTGGCTATTGGAAAATATGTCTCTGAAAAAGCATTGAAATAAACAAGATTTTCACTTTTAAAAAAATGTTTAAAGAATAGTTATGATTTAGCATTTGGTTTCCTTAAGCTTATTTCGCTTTATGAGAACTATCTGGCTATTTTTTAAAAATAGAGAGTATGATGGATATTAAGAGCAGAGATAAAAAAAGATTTCTTCAACGAAGAAACGACATGTCGGCAAAGAAATGTATAGAGAAGTTACAGGAATTCGAGTATTTCGATAGATCTAACCTTCCCTGCGCCGCAGATGACGCCGCAACAGTCATTAGCGAGCCTAAGCTTAAAAAGCAGAATTCCAAAAGAAAGAAAAAATAATTTTTGAATTAGTGTGTTAATGTTAATCGATCTATTTAATTTACATTAAGTTAATCTACACTTGAATTTCTTTGTCCTGAAGTTTTTCTACATAATCTTCATCAGCGCCAGCCTGATTCCAATCTATTCGCTTATTTTTTATGCATCAGCAGACACACCGATAGCGCAAGCAAGCCCATTTGAAATCTTAAATCTATTTTTGATGGCTTTGATATTGGCGTTATTTGCATCTATTGTTTTAACAGCGGTAATTGTGTCTTTAGGATTTATTTCTGCGAGAAAAAGAATAACTACGATCCTGTCTATATTTGTCTCATATACATTACTATTCTTTTTTTCTCTTCTCTTACTCGAGAACTGGTTTTACTCTCTTTTCTCAGTGGGATTAAAGTCTGGTGATTCGGTTCTCGTAAAGCTTTTGTTTATTGCCGGCTCTCTATTTATTAGCCATCAATTAATAGCTCCGATCAAATATTTAGCTGACAAGGCGAAAATGCATGGCTGGTTGCCAATCATATTTTCTGGATTATTGTCACTGACATTTATTGCTTCATTAAATTACAACGCTGCGGTTTCTAAACTAAAAATTCCGATCATCGCAAACAGCAGCGTGGATAATGAAGTAGCAGTTAGTTCAGGAATTATTTGCAAAGCTTTTTCTAACGAAGAAAGCGCATTAATAGAACTCCAAGAAATAGGCATGACTAATATAGATCCGGCTTCTGCTAATTGGGTAATCTGTCCAATTTCATTAGATTCACATCAGATTGATTCTGGTCACATCCAGGAGCTAGAAGAAGTAAAACTTGAAGTAAAGAATATTGGAGATAAAAGTGCAGAAATAGATTGTATGTTAAGTGAAACCCTTGGTCAGCAACGTCTAAAAAAATACTCTCGAAGCCAGGAACTCTATTCAGATTTTATTACCAATCTTAAATGGAAAAATATCCAAATCAGTTCTCATGCTAGTAGCTTTTCTATCAAATGCTCTTTACCAAGAGATTTCTCTATTCTATCGCTTAGTACAAATGTTAAAAAAGATAAATCATCGTCAATGCTCAATACGCTTTTTATTTCTTCCGATGGATTAGATTCAGAAATAATGTCGATTTATAGTAATTCAGATCTTACGACACCATTCTTGGATTCAATTTCCGACGAACTGATGATCTTTGAAAATGCCTATACAAATAATGCCAACACCACTGGATCAATAACCTCTGTATTGAACGGAATATCGCCTCTTACATCAAAGGTCGTCTATCCGCCAGATATCTTAAGAGGTGAAGACTCCTTCAATAGTCTGCCAGCTATACTTGGAGCCAACAATTTTTTCCGCACTCAGTGGGCACTGCCACATTTTGCTAGCGCGATAGATCAACGAATGTTATCGGCATTCGATTATATTCACGGAAACAACCAGACGGTGCTTAACAACATTTCTGGAAAACTGCCAGGTATCCAAGAATGGTTTATCATGGCAACGTATAGGCACACGCTAGGCGTTGTGCTCGATGTCTTTGGTCTAAAGGAACTCTATAACCCCTTTTTCGAAGTAGCTGACTCAGGCACGCCTCCGAGAAGGCATCGACTTAACGATAAAATTCGAATGACAGGTTTAATTAATGATTTAACGCGAGCATTAAAAAAGAAGATTCCGATTTTTAGTCAAGTGCATTTTATGGACACTCACGGAGGGAAATTTAACCCCAGCAGAAGAATATTTTCTAACAATATAAAACAAACCAGACCCTGGATGAGTCCTTTCTACAAAGACACTGTTCTCGATTTTGATTCAAGGCTTTCTAGAATATATCAAGTACTAAAGGGATATGGCCAACTCGATAACACCATCATAGTTATTTTTTCCGATCACTCTCAAGGATGGCAATCACAAGTTAAGATTCCTCTTCTTATTAGGTTGCCTATGGGAGAAAGAGCTGGCAGGTATGGAAAAAATGTACAGTTAATTGATATTGCTCCTACCATTTTGGATTATCTTGGCGCGCCCCTACCTCATTGGATGGAAGGCAAAAGCTTACTCAGGTATGACGAAATACCTGAAGATAGGATGATATTTATCGCAGGCGTTGGAAAAAGAGAAAAAAATTCAGTAGGTGAATGGGTAAGAGCTAAAACACAAGATATGTCTTTCGAAAAGCAAAATAATTTTACAGTCATATATTGTGGACTCTGGTCACAAACTTATGATCTAAGTAAAAAATTACAATTCCAAGTTTTGCCGGGCAGCACATCTAGTAAAGACTGTAACTCAATAAATGAATCTGAGCTGCCTGCCGAAGCGCTAAAAAGGCTACAATCTTACTTTTAAGTTTCGACATAATTGACAGTTCTCTATACCGTTGATATTAACAAAAATCAGGGTTAAGCTTGTGGCAAGATTTCCACCGAAGTGATGCTTAGTTGAAATATATAGAACTAGTTAACAAGGCAAGGGTATCTATATTGCTATTTGTTGGTTTGATTGCCATGCCGGCCTCAGCCTATCTTGATCCTGGTACTGGGAGCATGATTCTGCAAGGTCTGATAGCAGGCGTAGCCATTGCATGGTTCACCATAAAAAATTACTGGTACAAGCTAACTGCTTTCTTCGGTAAGAAAAAGGAATCTAGTAGCATTTTGGATGACGAACCCGAGTAGACAATAAAAAAAAGCGACCTTAAAATCCTTAAGAGTTGAATTTGTGAAATCCTTAAACTCGTCCTTCCGAGACCCCAGTGGCTTTGTCTTCAAATATAACGAGAAGATCTATCGACAGATCAACAAATGCTTCGCTAACGACTTTGACTCATTCATTAGCTCTGGATTATGTAGTGTCCTAATTGAAAAAGGTCTACTAATACCGCATGACGATGTAAAGACATCTGACATACCTTACACTGAGAACTGTCACCGCATAATTTTACCGAAACAAATCCCCTATATTTCCTATCCGTACGAATGGAGTTTTAGCCAGCTTAAAGATGCTGCAATTCTCACTCTTAAAGTGCAGGCTCAGTCACTTAAATATGGATTTTCTCTTAAAGATGCTTCCTCTTATAATGTCCAGTTTATAGGTAACGAATTAAAATTTATTGATACTTTATCGTTCGAACCTTATAAAGAAGGTGAACCTTGGATTGCGTATCGACAGTTTTGTCAACATTTCTTAGCGCCGCTGGCTCTAATGGCCTATGTGGATGCAGATTTAGCTAAACTACTCTCTAACTATATTGACGGAATACCTCTCTCCTTGGCAAGTAAGCTTCTACCAAATAGGACTCGACTAAACTATGGGCTTCAAATTCATCTCCATCTTCACGCAAAAATTCAGAAAGCCTACTCAGACTCTGCAAATCCCGCAGAATCAACTGCAGAAAAAAAGACTAAAGCCAAATTAACATTAAATGGGCAACGAGCAATCATTGAAGACCTAGCTTCAGTTATAAATAAGCTCGAATGGAAACTGCCAAAAACGGAGTGGGGAGATTATTATGCTAACACCAACTACGACGACCAATCTTTCTTAAAAAAAAGAGAGCTCGTGAGCCGTCTTATCCAAGACATTCCAGACAAACTCAATATAGTTCAAGATTTGGGCGCCAACACGGGTGAATTTAGTCGTATTGCTTCTGATTATTGCAACACTGTAATTTCTCAAGACATCGATCCTGTCGCGGTAGAACGAAATTATCTACGATCAAAATCAGAACCAACAAATAATATTCTTCCTTTAGTGCAAAATCTCATCACCCCATCTCCTGCAATCGGATGGGCTAATAAAGAACGTGACTCCTTCGTGCAACGAGTAAGATGTGACGCCTTACTAGCACTTGCCTTAATTCACCATCTAACTATTAGTAACAATACCCCTTTATCTCATGTTGCGGAGCTTTTCTCTCAGATAACGAATTGGTTAGTCATAGAATTTGTTCCAAAATCTGACTCTCAGGTGCGCAGACTGCTTGCCACTAGAGAGGACATCTTCGAAGACTATACAGAAATTGGCTTCGAAGCGGCATTCTCAACTTTTTTCTCTCTTCAAAGAAAGGAAGCACTATCGGGAAGTGATCGAGTTCTGTACCTAATGAAGAGTGATTATAATCCTCAAGAATCCAACTAGTGAGCACTAAAGTGCAAAACAGTATGAGATAACATGCTTTTTCTAAATCATGAAAGAGATTAAGACCTCAGACTAAACTCTAACAACCATGTCAACCAATCTGCAGAATAGCTGAAAAACACACCTTGGCTTCTTTAATATCGAGGCATTCCAGTGTCTGCTTCTTGACGGACAAGCATTAAAATCTTCTCTACATCGAAAACATCTTCAATTAATGGAGCAAAGCGAACCGTTCGTGTCTCGTAATTTAGAATAGCAGGCAGGACTGGAACTCGCGCTGAAACCGCCAATATCGCAAATCCTTTTTTCCATTGCTCCACTCTCTTACGAGTTCCAGAGGGAGTAATTCCCAGAATAAATTTAGATCGACGCTGAAATTCTTCCGTAACATGTGAGATCAATCCATTCTCACTGCTTCTATCGACAGGAATACCGCCCAGAGCTTTCAAGATATAACCTAAAGGAAACCAAAACACAGTATGTTTTATTAGAAAGGATGATTTCAGACCCATACCCCAAAGAACTGCAATGGTGAGGAGAAAATCCATATTAGAACTGTGCGGCACAAGTGCGACTATGATCTTACTTCTATCAGGAAACTCTCCAGCAATACGCCAGCCCATCATCCAAAAAACAAGGCGTCCAATCAGCCGGGTGAGAAAATTACCTCCTTTTGATACATTTTCACCAGGAGATTGCCATTTCATAAAACATAATCAATAAATGCTTGAAGATAGTTACTTATGGCATGCTTAAATCTTATTAACATGTCTATCATTTTAGCATATTTATTTAGTTCAACAGACCAATGAAATTTATTAATCTGAATTAAAGAAACGGTTCCCCTACTGTCGGAATTTAAAAAAAGATGGTCATGTAAATCATGACTTAGTGTACTGAACTATCACCTCGAGCAAACTACAGATTTTATTCAAAAATAAATAGCGCAAAATCATCAATGGCTAAAGGAAAAGTATCTTAGAAATTACTTACTAGTAGTGAAGATGTTACTCTTTCACGTGAAATTAGAGCAATAAAAACCATATTTAATGGGGGCATTAGAAATGGCAAAACTGGAATTTATATTTGATTTCGCAAGCCCGAACGCATACTTATCTTTCAAAGTACTGCCGGAAATATTAAACCGAACCGGAGCTAGTCTAAAAATTAACCCAGTATTACTAGGAGGCCTATTTAAGTTAACTAACAACAAACCGCCGATGGTCGCCTTCGATGAAGTACAAGGTAAGCTAGAATATGAAATGCTCGAAACCACGCGCTTTATTTCAAGGCATAACCTTTCTAATTTTAGATTTAATCCGCATTTTCCAATTAATTCTATTACGCTTATGCGTGGTCTAATCGCCGCACAGAAACTTGATTTAGAACACATCTATCTGAACGCTGTTCTATCAGCGATGTGGGAACATGAATTAAAAATGGATGATCCTGAGATAGCTATTTCGATCTGGAATAATGCAGGTCTAGATGGAGAAAAAATCATGAACATGACTCAAAAAGATGAAATCAAAAATATTTTAAAAGAAAACACTGATGCAGCAGTGAATCGAGGTGTATTTGGTGTGCCAACTTTTTTTGTCGAATCTGAAATTTTCTTTGGAAAAGAACGCCTTGGACAAGTTGAAGAAGCTCTTGGAGCAAGATAGAAAGAATTCATTTTATGCTCTGGCTTTTAAGAAGAATATGGGACTCCTATTGATATTTAATTCAGATATTATTTACGTTTTCTTAAAATTCTATCCATAG
>CAJXCR010000044.1 GCA_913051825.1 uncultured Halieaceae bacterium | reverse complement strand
AATGCTATTTTTATGATTTTTTTCATGTTACTAACTATAGCGATAGTTTCTGCAGGTGTGGCTGAAGGAATCGAAAGATGGTCAACTCGCCTAATGCCAATATTGATCATAACGATGTTTTTACTATCGGGCTATGTACTAACCCTTGACGGAGCTTTAGATGGGCTACGGGCCTATCTAATTCCCGATGTATCTGCTTTAGCTTCTCCTTCATTAATTATTGATGCTCTAGGTTCTGCTTTTTTCTCATTGTCCCTCGGGGTTGGTACTATGTTGATTTATGGGTCATACCTAAAAGATGACGAGAATCTTCCGGTCACGGGCAGCTTAGTTACTCTTGTTGATGTCTCCATCGCTGTACTTGCAGGATTTTTAATTTTACCAGCGATGTATGTAGCCTTAAATAATGGAGTAGATATCTTCGCATCAGATGGTTCGTTAATATCTGAGGACACTCTTATTTTCAGTGTATTACCCTCTTTATTTGAAAGTATGGATTTTTCTGGGAAGATAATTTCGTTTACTTTTTTTTCTTTGATGCTTGTGGCCGCCCTGACCTCGGCCATTTCAATGCTTGAGGTGCCCGTTGCATACGCCATCGAAGAGATAAAGATTACGCGAAAACAGGCAGTGCTATTGTCAGGCAGTCTAATTGGCGCGTTTAGTCTCTTAATTGTAATAAACTTTCATCATCTATTCGGTTTGGTGGTCACCTTAACCACTCGTTTCGCACAACCTCTTTTAGGAATGGTTATGTGCTTTTATGTTGCCTGGGTGTGGCAAAGAGCTTCAGTGCTGCAAGAGATAAGAAAAGGGAATCCGCAAGCAGAGGAAAGTATATTCTGGAAAGTTTGGCCACTACATGTCAAATTCTTCTGTCCAATAATTATTCTAATGATTTTCCTGCAAGGTGCACTGAGATGATTAACGATCAAAAGATTTAGCTTTCTACTAATTCCCTCTTTAATGCCGCGTCTAACTCTGGGTAGGTAAAATCAAATCCAGCCTTAGATAATGCATCTGGTATTACTCGTTGACTAGCCAAGAGAAGCTCAGTCGCCATTTCCCCCAGCATTCCCTCTATCAATTTTTCTGGAATTCTAAGATGAAAGTAGACTGGCAATCTCCGTGCAATCGCTGCACCAAGCTCAGAAACCTTTACTGGATTCGGAGAAGTTACATTAAAAACACCCGTTAAATGTTTTTGATTTAGTAGAAAAATCATTGCTCGAACAGCATCCTCTAAGTGCACCCAGCTCATCCATTGATTTCCTGTACCTATTTGAGTTCCAACCTTGAAACGAAATGACTGGGATAACTGCCTTAAGGCCCCTCCTGATCGACCGAAAACGACACCAAATCTGAGGCTACATAACCGCGTGTCTGGGGATAGCATCTGACTCGAAAGCGCTTCCCAATCGCGACACAATTTGCTTGAGAAGTTTGTTCCTGCTGATGAGACTTCAGTTAAGACATCGTCTCCGCGAGAACCGTAGTACCCGATGGCGCTAGCACTCAAAATCACTGCTGGTCGTTTTGATAAACGCTTACAGAACTTAATAAGTATCTCTGTTATTCCAAGCCGGCTTTCCGTAAGCTCGTTCTTATAGGACTCACTCCATCGCTTTTCTCCCAATGGCGCTCCGGCTAAATTAATAATGGCATCAATTTGACATTTGCTATCTATCTCGTCCAAATTTCTAACAAACTCGATGGAATCAGAAGAATCACGTTTCTCTCTACTGAGTATTGTAATAGTGTGCCCCTCTTTTATCGCATGCTTTACAAAAGCCCTACCGATAAAACCTGTGCCACCTGTCATCAAAATATGCATCTCACCCCTATTGAATAAGTCGCTAGAATAGAAAATTATGTATCTATTACAAAGGCTAAGGAAAGTAAATTAATACAATTTCGTTTAGGAGCAGAATATTATCATCGAAGTTAATGAATTACGCCAGTTCATAGATACCCACCCGAAACTAACAATTCTTACGGGTGCTGGAATTAGTTCTGGGTCAGGCATTCCAACATATCGCGATCGTGAGGGAAATTGGCTAGCATCCCAGCCAATCACTCATCAAGAATTTATCTCGAATGAAATTAAAAGAAAGCGCTACTGGGCAAGGTCACTGTCAGGATGGCCAGTTATTAGGGATGCAAGCCCAAATACAGGGCATAATGTTTTGGCCCTCCTGGAGATCCAGAACAAAGTTTCATTATTAATTACGCAAAACGTAGATCGACTGCATCAAAAAGCCGGTAGCAATTCTGTTTTAGATCTTCATGGTCGTATTGACAAAGTAATATGTGTCAATTGCAAACTCCTTATTGCGCGTCAAGAAATTCAAGATTGGCTAATTTCTAAAAATCCAGAAATAAAGAGTGACTACTTGGAGGCAAAGCCAGACGGCGACGCTTCTTTAAGTCAGGATTTTAATTACACTGCATTCAAGATTCCTTCTTGTCACAAATGCGGAGGCATCTTGAAACCAGATGTAGTTTTTTTTGGAGGAACAATCCCGAAAGAGAGATATGAGCTTGGAAGAGAAGCTATCCTATCGAGTGACGCATTGCTTGTGATTGGCTCATCTCTTCAAGTCTACTCTGGATACAGCTTTTGCCGCTTCGCAAAGGATCATGGAAAGCCAATCGTAATTTTAAATGATGGGCCGACAAGAGCTGATCCAATGGTTCTGTTTAAGTGTGAAGATGACTGTCAGATACTTTTACGTGATTATACTCTAACTTAATAAGATGAATTAAAAAACATCCGTAGAACCAAACTCTTCAACGATAGCGTCCTCAATCTGCTGTTTATGTTGAAGTGCATTTATCTCGCGACAAGCTTCGTTGTTCCAGCTGAGATAGAAATCATAATCAGGTTGACGAACATTCGTGAGAGTATCCCAAACAAGAAGACATTTCTGTATGGGTGTTAAAATAGAGCTGTCTGCTACTATTTGCATTAGATCACTCGGACTGGTTTCTTCAATAGATAATCCTCTTTCAGATTTCGTATCCAATCGCATGAATATAGGCACCGAAGAAGAAAATGATGGCCATGCATTTTGATCGTTATCAGGTTTTCCAGTTCGGGCAAAGTTGGCCCATGCATTCATAACCTGGACCTCTAGCTCCATTCTTTTATCGGTGTTTGGATAAATGTAAGAAGTTGCCGGACCATAATAATAATCTCCGGTAACAAAACTTATATCTACACCATGAGCCGCGCCGAATATTTCCGGAAAATTTAATGGAAATCTCCTCTGGTCATCCCAATCTAGTCGAAAAGCAAAAAGTGACTCGTTTCCTGCTTGCTCAAGTGCGGATAACGGTTCATCTACCCCATGAAGCTTCCAAGCGTGAGATCTTGTTTTAACCCACAACTTATAGAGCTTGGGATCCTTCGCTTTAATGACAGGAGGACCTAACCGAGTAAATGGATATCTTACATCGACAAAATATCTACTTAATCCAAGCCAAAGTGTAACTTCATCTCTGGTAGCGCCAGCCATTACACTTACATTTTTGGCAAATGAAGATTTTGACAGTGTATCTAAAAGATTATCTTCTGGTAGAACAACTCCATCTGCAGTTGTGAGAGGATGTGCGCCGACAATTGGTAAGTCGTTATAAGTCTCAATAATGTCAGATGCCTTTAAATCCCTAAGTCGATTCCCTTCTAGATTAGTTTTAAAGGCCTTCAAAAGCTCCTCACTACTGCGAGTGACATATTTGAATCTGCTTCCTTCATTATAGGCCTCTTTCAAAGACGCTAACTCAACATAACCTGACTGAGATATAGCTTTCTGAAATAGGCCTTCAGAAAGAGGACTCGCTAGCAAGGTATAGACATTATGTCCACCGGCGGACTCACCAAACACTGTAATATTTTCAGCATCTCCACCAAACTGTTCAATGTTATTGTTTATCCATTTTAAAGCCTCAATCATATCTAGCGTGCCAAAATTAGAGGTGGCGTCGAGTCCCACTTGATAACTTTGAATCAAAGGGTGCGTAAACCAGCCCAATGGCCCCAATCGATAATTAATAGTTACGACAATAACGTTCTGAGCCGCAACGAATTTAGAAAAATTATACGCTCCCTTATGACCTGTGGTATTTCCACCCCCGTGAATCCATACCATTACAGGTATCTTGCGATTGTTCAGAAAAGTCTTAGGTGCACGAATATCTAGATATAGACAATCTTCATCACCTACAACGCTATCACCTTCTAGATTAGCCGTTGGATCAGCTTTTTGAGGGCAAATCTTCATACTCTCGTCACTACTTATTAGCTGACCACTCCTGTCTAAATACTCACGAGGTGCCCGCCATCGTAGTCCATTGATTGGAGGCAAGGCATAGGGGATGTTAATCCAAGACACAACACCTTCCCTCGTAGAGATTCCTTGAGCTAAACCACTCTGAGTACTAACATGCCAATCTGACTGAGTCTCTTTTACAATAGGTCCCGAACAAGCAGAAAGAAATAAAGAAAGAATCAATAGTAGATAATAATTATAAACTACTGGATTTATTGGTTTTTTTTTCACAATTCGAAGGCTCTTTTGTTGATTGGTTATACCGGACTTAGCGGTTCGTAATTCATAGCAGTAACTACTATTATACATTCTTTGCATGCCTTTTACCGATTAAGGAGATTGTTGATCGTGAGCAATAAAACAGCATTAGATGTAAATTTTGTGCGAAGCCAGTTTCCAGCGTTTAGTAGCTCCGATTTGAAGTCACAGTGTTTTTTTGAAAACGCTGGTGGTAGCTATACCTCTAGGCAAGTTATAGATAAGCTAATGCAGTTCTACAATCACCATAAGGTGCAACCTTATTCTCCCTTCCCTGCAGCCGAAACTGCTGGTATGGCGATGGACTTAAGTCTTGAATTGATTTCTGCTATGTTAAACGTCGCTTCCTCTACAATCCACTTTGGCCCTTCAACTTCACAAAACTCATACATACTTGCGCAAGCCTTGCGTGAGTCAAACCCGGTTAGAAAAACGATTATTGTCACAAATCAGGATCATGAGGCAAACACTGGTGTATGGCGAAGACTTGAAAAGTCCGGATTTGTGATCCGGGAATGGCAGGTGAACCCAGAAACCGGAGCACTATCGACGGACGATTTAAATACACTGCTTGATGATACGGTTCATTTAGTTGCATTTCCACATTGCTCAAATATCGTGGCCTATGAAAATCCGGTCGCGGAGATTTGTCGTCTTGTTAAAAACTCTGGAGCTAGATCATGTGTAGATGGGGTTAGTTTTGCGCCACACTGCTTTCCTGACTTGTCTGAATTAGGTGCGGACATCTATCTATTTAGCAGCTACAAGACATATGGTCCTCACTTGGGCGTCATGTATATCTCTGAAGAATATAACGAATTCCTGAGTAATCAAGGCCATTATTTCAACGCACAAGATCTATCCAAACGCCTTACCCCAGCAGGACCTGATCATGCTCAAATCGCGTCCGCTGGTGGAATGGCTGATTATGTTGAAGCAATCTATGATCATCATTCTGATGAAAGTGCATCCCTAGCAGATAAAACAAAATTGGTTGGGCAGATGCAGCGCGCTCACGAAAAGAGTCTTCTTGGGCCTTTGCTTGACTATCTGAGTCAAAGTCAAAAAGTAAGGATCTTAGGTTCGGCAAATGCTTTGGAAAGACTGCCAACCATTGCCCTGGATTTGGAAAAACCAGCAGAACCCATCGCAAAGTCATTAGCTCAATACGAAATAATGGCTAGTGGTGGTGATTTTTATGCGATTAGGCTGTTAGAAGCATTGGGCGTTGACCACAAAAACGGTGTACTAAGACTTAGCTTTGTTCACTACACCAATAAGGAAGAAATCGATAAGCTGATGTACGCACTAGATCGCGTCTTGTGAGGAGCATTTAAATAATAGGAAAAGAATATCTGTCGTACCCGTCCGCCTAATTGCTTAACAGTGCGTGCAAATAGAATAGATTAGTTAGACGTCAAAGCCATGTTAATATAACATCTGTCATATCTAAGGTATTTAAATCAACTGCGAGAAAATGGCATGCTAAAAGAGTTTGGATTCCCAGTACTAACAGCTAATCAAGCTGAAGAGCAGCCTTATAGGATGGTTCGTCTTAATCAAGTCTTAGGCTATGTGCGTGGCACTGCAGAGGCACAAGGAATCCTTTGGGAAATGGACCACAATCTTCTGGGTTTAAGCGATCAAAGAGGTACTCTGAGGGCTATCTGGTTTTTCGAACCAAGCAAGATCGCAAAGGATATTATTAACTCTGCCTGGCAGGATCAAGGCGAGGCAGTAATAGAGCACTGGGCACTTGAGGATGATGAAGGTGCGCACAGTGCATCTAGTTCTGTCTTTAGGCCTGATAGTGTCCCGAACTATCAGACCGAAGTGATGGAAATCCTTAAAGCTCGTCGAAACACCCTAATTGAAAGAGTAGGTGCCAGCTCAGAAGAACCAGAACCTATTTAGTCTTACAAAAATCATGTTGTACTACTGTTTTCTTCCGCAGGGTCAGATGATCCACTTGGACTAGATGAATCCTGTGCGGCGACTGCATCTTCGGCTTGGTCTACTGAATCATCGTTTGACCCTTCTATTGAATCAGTGGGCGGATCTTCTGTAGCAGTTTGGGAAGAATCTGAAGCATTGCTTTCTTCCGACGATGGCCATGAACTTAGAGGGAAAGGTTTCTCATCTGACAAAAACGTGGCATAGGCAAATGCAGCGGATATCACAGTTCCAAGTGAGCGTGAAAAACCAATTATTTGTTCATTAGCTTCTCCATTTAAGAGCGACATGATTAGCTGAACTACAATAATGATTAAGGCAGCATAAAAAACCAGCTCAAGGGTGTAAGTAGCGACGACACATAACGCAGCAGCATACCCAATACGCACAAAGTCTTTACTCGAATCTTCACTATTACTATTACTCTCATTCTCTTCCATAACAATCTCTCACAAATTTAAATATTTATCTTTTACTAAGGACAAGCCATGTGTATACCATCACACATCTTATCACCAAAATCCTCATCAGGATCGACATCGTACGCTGCTGATTGCATTCTTACAATTGCTTCCGAACTAATCATAAAACCTCTTCTAATATCATCTGTCCTACCAGCGCAAAGTTCGCTATAAGATGCAAGAGATCGATCTGCTATCTCGTCTGCTGCGCCTTGGTTAAGATCGGCAAACCGAGGATCATCGGGCGTAAAGTGCCTGTGCTGTGGACTGTCATTTAAGTTATTTAGCTCACTGAGACTACCAATCATTTTACTTACCATTGGAACAATGAGCTCATAGCAGTATTGAACTTTAATCTTAAGCAGGTTCGCATCTTGGATGTTAACTCCCGAACCTGAAATCGCTGTGCTCCTGTACATTAAATTATCATTAGGTATTAGATTGCCCTGCCCGTCTTCGGTTTGATAATTCCCTTCACCGAATCCAGCACCGCTAGCCAAAAAATCTGAAGATTGAGGGCTTAAGCGAATAATCCGCATAAACTCATCTACCTCTGTTGCTGCCTGAGTGCACGGTATGCCTTGAGTAGCACCGACGCTCAATCCTATGCTACAACTATCTTCATCTGACTCTGCACGCTTAATATCATAAATGATGCCAGTGAGATCATCGGAATTTGTAAACAGCGGCCCTATCCCTCGGACGAGACCTTTTCTAATACCTGAATAAGTAGCATTATTTAATGCACCTATTCTAGCGGCTTGGAAGGTCGCATAGTTAAGTGCGTTTTGCGCATAAAAAATCAAACCGACCTGTATTGTTCCAAAGATTATCAAATAAAAGACTGGAAGAATGATAACAAACTCAGTCATCGCCTGACCTTTAGACAAGTTATCTTTTTTTGATAATCGCATCATACTCAGCCCACTACCTTGAAAATTCTGCGTTTATGGTTGATTGGTTATATGTTTCTAACAGTTCCCGAGCAATGCTTGTAATTGCCTGTTGATCAGCTGTCTCCCGCGAAGGTGAATCAACGATTCCTTTTAATGTCTTGGCAAGTTCTTCGATCTGGATATAGCTAAGATTATACCAAGCGCTGCTGTGGGTAGGATCTGATCGAAGAATGCCTTTGTACTCTTCCACTGCGGCAGATACATCACCGGTAAGATAAAGACAATTAGCAATTCTAAGTCGACTGTCCGTGTCTTGCGGGAATTCATTAATGATATCTAAATAATGAGGTATTGCATCGTCGCATCTGCCCTCTGTATAAGCTTTTCCAGCAAGTCTAGAAGCCATCCCAAGGTCTGGTTTGATATAGCTCTGGTTAGTACAACCTATGAGGCTTACTTGGAAAAGTGATAATAGCAATAATGGTATTAATTTTCGCACCGAAACGAATCCCCAATACTTAAGCCTAATTTACCAACCGCTCCCTCTGCAAGCTCTAATACGGAACTAGCTCCCACGCAGCCACTAAATTTCCAAGGTCGCAATCCAGATACTAACTTCAGAATGTTTTGATGTTTATCTAGATATGCTAAGTCTATCGCAACTCGCATAAAGCAAGTATGTACCGAAGAACATGGCCTTATCCAGAAGAGCATTTCCGATAGTAGTTCTTCTCTTCCTAGGAGTCCTCGGAGACGCTGGAATGATGACTCACACACAAAAACTTTTACTGAAGGATCCTGATCTTCACTAGCAGTAGTTATAAATGTTCCATCTCTTGTTATCAAAGCACAACTACGAATTCACTAAGCCCTAATTACTCACCTGAAGTGAATTTCATCACAATTGGAAACAGCAACATGATAAAAGTCAGCGGGAAAATAAAGACTACTAATGGCACCACTAGCTTCACCGGCGCTTCCATCGCAGATTTCTCAGCCCGTTGAAATCGCTCGGTAAGTCGTTGTTTTGCTTGAGCTGAGAGTGTTTCTTTCATGCTGGAGCCAAGCTTATCAGACTGGATAATCGCTTTTACAAAAACAGATACGTCTGCAAGATCTACTCTCTGCTCAAAGCGAGTAAGGGAATCGGCTCTGGTGTAACCTGAACTTATATCACGAAGAATTATTCGAAATTCATTTCTCATCGCCCCTCTAGGGCCCTTTTCAACCGCTTGCGCCATTGCTCCGGCAAAGTTTAATCCAGCGTCAACACACATGGTCAGATACTCCAAATAAATGGGAAGCGTTCGAGTAAGCTCCTCATCACGACGTCTTTTAAAGTCTCTTGTCCACAGTTCTGGAAGAATCACACCAATCGCAGCAAGGAGTATTAACAGTCCAAAGTTTATACCTCCTCCGGACAATGTGGCCGCTGCCCCTCCGATAACAAAAACAAAAGCTAAAGTGATTTGTCCAGCAAAAAATTCTTCGGCAGTAATCATGAAACTTACGCCACGAGCTTTTAGTTTTTCTTCGAGCTCTATAAGTCTCTCATCGGAAAAATTTGAAGTAATATAGAAAGTGAACACTCTTATCAACGACATAAAAGGCGCAAAGATAGCTGGAGGGGGATCCATTCCGTCTCTGCCTCGATCAGAGACCATTGAGAGAAACATAACTACGAGAGACATCAATGCCGCCACTGCAAGTCCTGTCGAAACGGTAGCAACCCACATCTCTATTGTAGTTAACATTTCAGCAATCCATCCTAAGTATTAGTGACCATCACAAAATTTCTCAGCTATCAATATTCGTGATCTTTCTGATAAACATATAGCCTGCGGCCTGCATTAGCGCCATTATTGTTAAGACCACATAACCCGCGGTTGTGCTAACAAGCTTACTCATTGATGTTGGATCAATAAAATAGAGTCCTACTCCTACCAGCAGCGGTAGACAACTCATAAAAATACCTTGTGTCTTACCTTGTGCAGTGAGACTTTCAATCTTGCCTTCCATTGTGAATTTTGTTCTTAGAGTTTCAGCCATGCCACTAATGGTCTCAATTAGATTGCCTCCTACTTCTCTGCTGATTCGGATCGCAGAGCTCGCCATTATAACGCTATCTATCGGAACTCGTTTTTCCATACCTACCAATGCGTCATCAAGGGACACCCCAACCTGGGTCTTGCGAACCAACAAGCTCAGTTCATCCCCAAAGGGGACAGGTGTCTGCTTCGCCACTGTTTGAAGAGCCACCGCAATACTTGCGCCAGATTGAAGGCTGCTGGCTATCATCATAAAAGCATCAGGCAGTTGCTCTTCGATTTTCTTAAAACGTTTATTTCTCATCCTGGCCCAAAATATACCTGGAATAAATAGCAAGGCGGCGCCAACAGCTGAGGTAATCAAAAACGATCCTACTAGTAACTCGACCAGTCCAGTCACTACAACAAAAACCGCCACATTACCCCAAAAGAACGTTCCAGGACTCGCGGTAATGAACATGTCCTTTAGTTCAGTATCCGCCCGATCGACTTGTCTTCGATACATTAACTTAGTCATTCCAACCACGCGGTCAGAGGATCCAAACACTATAAGCACCATTGTTGCTGCCGAGAACAATCCCGCCAGAACAAGGCTCACAATGATGAGGATATCAACCATTGGTGGCAAAAATATTTAGATTCATGTTAATGCCTCTTTCTTTCATTTCTTGATAAAAGAAAGGTATGACTCCAGTCGCCACAAAATCTCCAGTAACTTTTCCGTCCTCATCATATCCTTGTTGCTGATACTTAAAGATCTCTGAAAGTTGAATGGTATCACCTTGTATTCCTGTGACTTCTGTAATACTTGTCACTCGTCTCGATCCATCGGGGAAACGAGATTGCTGCACGATGAGATGAACAGCCGACGAGACTTGTTCTCGGATAGCGAGGATGGGAAGATCCATTCCCGCCATCAAAACCATGACCTCGAGTCTACGCAACATATCGCGCGGGCTATTGGCGTGAGCGGTCGTCAAAGAACCATCATGGCCCGTATTCATAGCCTGCAACATGTCTAAGGCCTCACCGCCACGACACTCCCCCACCACAATTCTATCTGGTCGCATACGTAAGCAGTTTTTTACTAGCTCACGAATAGTAACTTGCCCTCGTCCTTCCATATTTGCAGGACGCGCCTCCAATGAGACCACATGCGGTTGTACCAATTTTAATTCGGCAGCATCCTCTACAGTTACCACTCGTTCCTTCATGGGAATATAGTTTGAAAGAACATTCAAAAGAGTTGTCTTTCCTGAGCCTGTGCCACCTGAGACTACAATATTTCTCTTGTTAATAACCGCGGCCGCCATCAGCTCTACCATTCCTTCATTGACTGCGTTGAAACCCAGCAGATCATCTGAGGTCAATCGTTTTGTGGCAAATTTTCTAATCGTGATGCAGGGGCCTCTAAGAGCAAGAGGCGGGATAATAGCGTTGACTCGAGATCCATCACGCAGCCGAGCATCAACCATAGGTGAACTTTCATCGATACGGCGACCTAGTGGAGATATAATTCTCTCTATGGTCGACATTACTGCATCAGGACTACTGAATTCGACTTCTGTCTTCGTAAGGTTCCCAGCCTTCTCTACATAGATATCATCGTGGGCATTAACCATGACCTCGGTGACGGCTGGATCAGCAAGAAGATCTTCAATCGCCCCCAGTCCAACCGTTTCATCGAGAACAATTTTTTTAAGCCGATCTCTATCGATGTTCTCCGGTATGCCTCGATCAACATTACTCATAGTCTTTTGGATTAAATCATCCAAAAAGTCTCTTAGCTCGTCGGTACCCATCTCATCAAGATGAACCCGCCGCAAATCCATCTGTTTAAGTAACTCTCTATGAACGAATTGTGCCCACTCCATATAACTGGAAGAACTGTCCTCTTCCTCTGATAATTGCGCGGTTTCAGCGACATCTGAATCATTATCTGATTCATCGTACTCTTTGGGTCCAACCTTTTTTTCTAATACACGGATTTTGGCTTCAAAACCACCAAATCCGACTACATCTTCTTCAAGTAATGGACCATAGCGTTTAGTCGCCTCTCCATTAATCGTCATACCAAACCCGTGGCTGGTGTCTTCAGCAAAAACACCTGCTACATCTTGCTCAAGCCGAACATGACGTGGCGCTATAGACCACCCTTTAACGCGAACTAGAGAATCTCGACTCTTACCTAGGTCGCAGGCAGCTTGATTACAAGTCGCGGTCTCACTGAATGACCCTGTCTTGCCGTTTACGATAACCTCAAACACGAAACTCTTGCTCCATCAGATTAAAAATTACTTAACTTTTCCTTTTGTTCTTCAAACTTATCTACAAGTTCTTTTGCTCGATTCACCATCTCATTATTAACGCCCTGAGAAGGATCATTTATGGCCGTTGGAGTAATTAAAATAACTAGCTCTGAATCTCCTGTCGTGAAGGCTTTACTTCTGAATAAATTTCCTAGTATCGGGATATTGGAAAGCCACTTAATGCCAGTATAGGCGAGCTGTTCTTCTGTTGTGTAAATTCCCGCCAGAGCGAGAGTTTCACCGGGTGCCAATTTGACGTCATTTTCGGTTGATCGCTTCGCAAAAGCTGGTTGATCACCGACCGTATTAGCCAAATCAACCTGGCTCACTTCCACCTTAACCTTGGCTGAGATATTGTTCTCAAGATCGATGGTAGGTTCTAGCTCAAGCATGATTCCATATTCCTTGTAGCTAACAGATTGGCCGCTGACCGAGCTGGTTACCACCGGTATTTCGCCTCCAACGGTCATGGTCGCCTTGCCTCCACTGCGCGAACTCAGGCGCGGACTCGCCAGCGTTATGGCAGCTCCATCTGACTCAAGAATATTAATTAAGGAGGTAATCCGGGTCCCGATTCCCCAATATGTATAACCACGCTGGGACGCATCAACTAACTGTTGCTGCTGACCAACGGTCAACCCTGAGGCAGGGTCTAGATCACCAAGAATAAGCTCCGAAGCGGTTACGCCACTTCCCAAGAGCGCCGCAGCGACAGGGTTGCTCTCCTGGGCCGGAGGCTGCCCTAGATTTTTCGCATTCCAGATATTCTCATATGAAAGAGTCGGTCCGGCAAAGGAAGTGTTCCAGTTAATCCCTAAACTTTCTTTTTCAGATTTTCCAACCTCAGTGATACGAACATCGAAGTGCAACATTTTATGTTCAAATTCTGTCAATTCTCTCGCAAGAATTAGGATATCTGGATATCGCTCTTTAACAGTCTTGATTCTCTCAAGCGCACTTTTGTCGACATTGCCATCTACAACAATGCGGCTACCCACTGTATTAACAGACAAGCCATTCACATCGTCCAGAAGTGCCTTAACTTCTAATGCTTCACGCCATGCATTGCTCTCAATCACTACCAATGGAATATTGAGGCGCTTACCACCCTCAAACCACATCTGAATATTTGTCTCCCCAGCGCTTTCTGCAATCAGTACAATTTCTCCCGACTCTAGAATAGTAGACGAGACAATACTGGTCTTACCAACAGACATTCGCTTAACGCCCACCCCATTAATTACTCGGGATTCGCCCTGATACATGGTCAGCATTTTAGGAAGTCTTTGATTTGCTCCAACACTCGTGTTGGCGATCAGCGCAAGACAAGCCATTACGACTAGGTGTCTAACTACATTAACCATCTTATTTGTATATTCGTCCATACCTATAACCCTGCCACTCATTGCGCTCTCACCTTAACAACTGGCGTTATGCCCTGCTGTGCGGTGCCGCCTGGAATAAAATCAATGACTCTCATCCTTCGTTGAGACTGAACGCTCGCCGAACTGGCCGCTTTTACAGCAGCCTCACTCGCCGTACCAATCGCTACTCCTTCATGGAGTACGTCTCCATTATTGGAAATCACCTGCCCATCTACCAGCTTGCCTACGATCTCTCCAGCCTGATTGACCACGTTGCCATCTACCAGTTTGCCTATAATTGCTCCAGAAGCATCTCTGACGACGCTTACCCCGCTGTCTACGAGATTGCCATCAATTACTTCTCCATCCTTATCCAGCATGACCTTTTCTACAGAGCCAAGGCTTCCGCCATCATTGGATACAGCGTTTCCGTTACTGTCAACGGTGCCAATTACGTTACCATCAGCATCCACGACCTTACCGTCTTTGACCCTGCCAATAATTTCACCCTTGTCATTTCGAACGACTTCGGCCGGCTCTCCAACCACCATGCCCGCTTCATTAACGAGTGCCTCCTCTACCTTGCCGAGGCTATACCCTGTATTACTGATGGCATTACCATCCGCATCAACCGTACCAATAATCTTTCCGGTATCATCCACAACTTTGCCATCAACAACACGCCCAATAACGTTACCAGAAGAGTCGCGAATAACTTTTTCAATCCTAGCAGGTTTTGAAGACGCACTTGAAGAAGAGAGATCTACTTCATTACCATCTGCATCCAGCGCAACGCCTTTGTCGACGGACCCCATCACCCCACCGCTGTCAACTGAGCCAAGAATCTCACCATCATTGGATACCGCCTGCCCGTCAACAACGCGACCAATCACATTACCTGAATCATCGACTACTTTACCGTCTACGATTCGACCGACAATATTGCCATCGGCATCTCGAACCACGTCATTTGATACCGGCTTCCCATCGACCACCTTGCCAATGACATTCCCTGCAGAATCAACAACCTCGCCATTCACAATTTTACCAATGACCTTACCATCGGCATCTCTCACCACATCAGCTACTTCTGCAACGTCGTTAATTGGATCGCCGGCACGAACATTTTTCACAATGGTGCCCAGGTCCTTTCCATCAAGGGAAACAGCTTTTCCATTCACGACTTTCCCAATGACTTGTCCGTTGCGATCAAGAATTTTATTACCAACTACCTTACCAATTGGTTTACCTGAATCATCAAAAACGAGATCCTGCTTTGCATTGCTCTTGGATAGATCGACTTCGTTACCGTCTTCATCTAGCGCGACCCCTTTATCGACGGAGCCCATAACGGTTCCATCGCTCGAGACCGGCTGACCATCGACAACTCGACCAATCACATTCCCAGCGCGATCTACCACCTTCCCATCCACAACTCGACCAACAATATTGCCATCCGCATCACGAACTACATCCT
This sequence comes from uncultured Halieaceae bacterium, assembly GCA_913051825.1. Lineage (GTDB taxonomy): Bacteria > Pseudomonadota > Gammaproteobacteria > Pseudomonadales > Halieaceae > CABYJX01. Next base: position 2,176 of record CAJXCR010000044.1, on the reverse strand, counting down.
CGACAGTAGCTACTTTCATAATGGGATCATCTTCACTTACACCCTTAGAAATGCTGCCCATCGTTTTTCCATTTAGTCCGACCGCCTTTCCATTCACAACCTTACCGACGACATTTCCATCTTTGTCTACAATTTTGTCTCCAACGACCCGACCAATTGGCTTACCGTCATCGTCGAGAACCACATCGACTGGATCGGGTTTATCTTCGGTAAGCAAATGATCTATTCCTAAATACTCATATCCAGCATAAGAAGTGTCCTCTCGATTTCGCAGGACCGCAAAGAGTGACCCCGTCCTCTGACCAAGTTGTACTCTTGCTATCTGCTTCGGCGTCAGATTCATCGTGATTAAGGTGAAATCAAACCCTATTCCATCCTTTGAATCCTTAGCTTCTCGATATTCATAACGCCGCCCGTTTTTGTCTATCCTGGCGGCCTCTACAACCTCCACTTTCTCAAGAACGGGCATAACAGCATCGTCATCAACACCGCTACTAGCGTCGGCACTTGCGATACCAAGGTCCCCGAGCTGAAATGTTCCCATGAGATCTATCTTATCCCCCGGGCGCAGTAAACCATCTGAGGAATCGACGTCTCTAATCTTTATGGTTAACGCTCTAGTTCCGATATCGACAACATCGGAAAAGGTTTTCGACCGAGTCGATGTGACCGCATGCCAAACCATTGGTCTACCCACTTTGACGGCGGTTAGTAATGTTCTGTTGACCACCTTATCTACCGAACTGGCAAGAATGGCATCTGAAGGAGCATATTTAAGTGGAATTCGCCTTGATGCCAGTTTCTCTTTTAACAAGGGATCTCCCTTCGCTAGATTTACCCTGGGGACAATAACGGCAACCATTTGTTCGGGAACTGGTTCCGCGGCTTTTTTGTATTTTGACTCTACGCTAGTCAGATATAACATCACTGCACCTGCAGCAATGAGTCCACTTATCCCAGCAGCGATGATTAGCTTGGGGCCAGAAACTTCAGCCATTAAATCTCTCCATTTTTATTTACACAAATTAACGACAAACCAGTTAGCATCCCTATGGTCCCACAATGTTCTTTCCAAGCGTCGCGGGGCACCCAGAGGATGTTGTCACATATCCAATCGCGTTTCCACTATCCTCGAATTCGAGATAGTTCTGTACAGGCTCTATTTCATTACCCTCTGAATCAACTGTCATCGCATCCCAACTTACGGGCAAGACGGCACAGGTCGGCCCCAGGGTTCTTAATCCTTCCCCTGTTGATTCACAGGTTGTATAAGCATCCGTTTCTTCCCCACCCTCTTTAAGATGCGCGCAGGTCGTCGTGTTTACGTAGATGACTTCACCAAGTGGTACAGCAGTGTTAATGTCGTAGTACATACCGTCATAAACACGACCCCCCTCATCGACAGATCCATCCTGGCTCTCCACCTCTACGCTCGGAAACGGCCCACATTGGCCAGGATTTTGAGTGATTACTTCTAGCGCATTTGCTTCGTGCAGTTCCCCAGTGACTTCACTTTTGTAAACAAATTGTTCTGGCTTATTGGTGGCACAATCAACCAACACTGTTGGCTCTACAGGTGTACCATCTGAATCAGTAATCAGCATGCTATTACCTGCAGGCACCGGCACTCCACCATCGGACGGTGTAAAAGTCGAACCATCATAAGTGCCTACGACGTTTCCATCATCATCTACCACATTTGTGCCCTCGAGCGTCCCATATGTAACAGATCCATCTTCACTGGTGATTACCTGTGAAGAACTAATTCCCTCCGGCGGTAGAAGATCTCCTCCTCCTGACGCAGTGTCATCTGATGAGTCATCCGTTGCCACATCATCCGCTGCATAGTTGACCGCTTTAACGTTCCCGTAGTTGTGAACCCCTGTAATTCCTGCCGCATATCCCTTGTACCTGTTTTGGACCTTACTCAGAAGCATGCCTACACAATTATCGTAACCGGGACATTCAGTCGCCTCTACAACCAGCAGCCCTGAGATTAAGGCACCGATGACCACGACGTATTCAGTGCTGGTCTGCCCCCATTGCCGACGCCTCATTTAATTTCCTCTGAGTTAATCAAAATCTGCGTATAATTAGGATCGGAGGTTGGCGAGATTACAATGCTACTGGAATCTAAACCTTTGCGAAAAACGAGCACTACTACCCCTTGTTCTTC
>CAJXCR010000043.1 GCA_913051825.1 uncultured Halieaceae bacterium | reverse complement strand
TCATCATGCTCATCATGCTCGTCTTCATCATGATGCTCTCCATTCTCTGCATGTTGTTCAGTCAAAGAATAGTCGCTGTCCCTGAAGTGATAGTCGATCTTTTTTAACCAGCTATTATTGAAGTTCAGAGATCCCTGTATATCGATCTTGTCCGAGTCAGTAGTAGAGAAGATTCTTTCTCCCTCATGCTCATCCCCATGCATTTCATCCTCATCATGTTCTTCATGACCTCCATGTGCTTCACCGTGCTCCTCTCCATGGAATGGAATGCCATAAATACTTTCTATATTGACATACGAGATACCAAAGTATCCCCAGTCTCCCGTCTTGGATATTCCAAATCTCTTGGAGGTGGATTCGAAGTCGGAATTTGAAAGAAAACCTGCATTCTCATGCTCTTCATGTTCCTCGTGCTCTTCCTCCTCGTGCTCCTCATGCTCTTCCTCCCTGTGAAGAATCGCTCCACGAGGGATATCAAAATTATCAAAGCTTGAATCTTTATAAGCTGCTGTAATGTTAAATCCGCCTACGTTGTCTTGATAGAAAATATTTTGACTATCTCCATCATTTACCGATTGAAATTCCAAGCCTAGTTGTAACTTTAGCTCTGCAAAATCTTCTTTCGCAATTGTGTTATCAACAACATTGACGATGCCACCGATGGTTCCGTTCGAATAAAGTAGCGAAGATGGTCCTCTAATGACTTCTATCTGCTGAACATTATGCAAGTCGATATCGTTAATATGATCTGCGCCTAGACCAGATACGTCACGATTTACCATCCCATTCTTTAGAACCCTGACTCTATTGCCCGTCATTCCTCGAATAACTGGTTGCCCGACTCCAGATCCATAGTCTGTAGATGAAACGCCTAATAGGTCATTTATCGATTCCCCTAGGCTTTGCGTTCCGTAGCCATCGAGGTCGTCTCCTAGAACGATATGGATCGGATTTTCTATTTGGCTAAATTCTTCATCAATAAATGAAGAAGTCACAATAACTTCCTCGATAGATTCTGATGCAAATGCATTGCTTATGATTAACAGGCTCGCGCATACGAGACTTAAACGTATATAACTCACTGACTTTCTCCTAAAAAATTGAAGTAACTAAAACTGTTTTTAGCTTTAGGTTTTAGGAGGGGCCCTAGACTGGGAAGTGGGAAATGTTTCAGCAATAAAGGGAGAGGCTATTTCGCTTGAAATTCGCTCTATAAGATGCGAATAGAAGATAGACTCGGTAGATACTGTGGGTGTAGATATGTCTTTTGGACATGCAAGACAGTCAATGACTGAAAAATCATCTTCGAAATGGTCATGATGATCTTCGAGCTGGTCATGATAATCTTCGAAGTGGTCATGATAAAAAGGATGCAATGTTGTGGAGAGGAAAAAACTAACCCCTACAACTAATAAAAATGCACGATTATTACGATCTATCATGCTGTAATTGTCGCACAATAACTAGATGTTGGTAAATGTAACTAATATCTAATCTTAGCCAGCTTAAATAATTAAGATAATTGAGAGCTATTGTTTATTGAAATAATTGATGGAGGCCGAGTTTTAAAGAATGTGGGACCAAGTTACAATCACTGTGCAACGCGGAATTAATAAGATCTTTTTTTGGGCTGGCAAGTCATGAGTCAATTTTGGAGTGATGTTACAGCACGTTTAAAACCATATGTACCTGGTGAACAGCCGGTGGAGGGCTCGTTTCTAAAGCTAAATACTAATGAAAATCCTTATCCACCTTCACCTGATGTGAATTCTGCCGTTTCAGATTTTTCTATATCTAACTTGTCACTATATCCTGATCCCGATTCTAGAATGCTTGTGGACGCATTATCTGAGAGATTTAACTTATCAACTGAATATATTTTTGTAGGCAATGGTAGCGATGAAGTACTTGCACATACTTTTGTTGGCTTGTTACGACAAGAGCGACCCTTGCGATTCCCCGATATTTCTTATGGCTTCTATTCAGTATGGGCTGAGTTATTTGATATAGATACGAAATTGATTCCGCTGAGACAGGATTTCTCCATTAATGTCCACGACTATCTTGATGCAGATTCACCAATAATCATTGCCAATCCTAATGCGCCTACAAGTCTAGCTCTTGGGTTGTCTGATATAGAGCGTCTTGCTTCGGGAAATCCCGATTCCGTAGTTGTTATTGATGAAGCTTATATAGACTATGGAGGAGAGTCAGCGGTGCCACTAGTTGAAAAATACGAAAATATTCTTGTGGTTCAAACGTTCTCAAAATCGCGCGCGCTTGCCGGCACTAGAGTTGGCTATGCCTTAGGCCACCCTGTTTTAATACAGGCATTAAGGCGGGTTAAAGATTCGTTCAATTCCTATCCGGTAGATTCTTTTTCTCAAGCAACGGCCGTTGCTTCATTATCCGATGAGGATTATTTTCGCAAGTGTTGTGATCGAATTTGTAGCTCTAGGGAATCTCTCATTGAAGGTTTGATTAATTTGGGATTCGATGTGCTGCCTTCTAAAACAAACTTTGTCTTTGCCTCCCATCCAGATATCTCTGGTGCAGAACTTTATAGCGATCTTTATAAGCGAAAAATTCTTGTTCGTTATTGGGATGTTCCTAGATTGCAAGGCCATGTAAGGATTACTGTTGGATCTGAGAACCAGTGCGAGCAGCTTTTGTCAGAGCTTGGGAAAATCGTATCGTAAACGAGGACTAGATACGTTCTAGTACAATACTTCCGATACTATATCCAGCGCCAAAAGAACAAAGCACCCCGCGTTCTTTAGATGCAAAGTCATCGTGATACTTATGGAAGGCAATTATAGAGCCTGCTGAGCTCGTGTTGGCATAGTTATCTAAAATAACTGGTGCTCGTTCTTTAGCGGGCTCAGCGCCAAGTAATTTGCGTGCGATTAGCATATTCATGCTTAGATTCGCCTGATGAAGCCATAATCGTTTTAGTTCATTGGGTTCGATATCAAGCTGGCTCAGCTGCGCAGATATGAGATCAGCAACTGCGGGGCATACCTCTTTAAAGACTTTTCGTCCTTCTTGCACAAAGAGTTTGTCTACAGTTCGTTGGTCATCTGTCGCTGCTCGATTGAGAAAACCAAAGTTATTACGAATGTTGTTGGAATACATCGTTTTGAGTTTGCTATCGATAATCTGAAATTGTTTATTAGCGGATGCTATTGACGATTTTTCCAAGACCATTGCGGTGCAAACATCGCCAAAGATGAAATGAGAGTCTCGATCTCGAAAGTTTAAATGGCCACTGCATATTTCTGGGTTTACTATCAGAACTCTATCTGCACTTCCGGAAATAATCATGTCTTTAGCTTGCTGTATTCCAAAGGTGGCAGAGGAACATGCAACATTCATATCAAACGCAAAACCACTTATACCTAATGCGTCTTGAACTTCTACTGCCATAGCAGGATAGGGTCTTTGCATATTTGATGCAGCGACCAAAACCGCATTGATGTCGAGGGCTGTTATACCAGCGGCAATTAGAGCTTCTTGCGCCGCTTCTATGGCCATCTCACACATTAGCGAAGGCTCTCCATCGTCACGTGCTGGAATGAATGGGATCATCCTTGAGGGATCGAGAACTCCTTCTTTGTCGATCACGAACCGAGATTTTATGCCTGATGCCTTCTCGATAAAGTCAACAGATGAATGCTCAAGTGCATTGAGTGACCCATCTGAGATGGCTTCGGAATTGTCATTGTTGAATTTATCGACGTAGGTATTGAAGGAAGTTACTAGCTCTTCATTGGAGATGGAGTTCGGTGGTGTATAAAGTCCAGTGCCACTTATGACTACATCTGTCATGCGTTAGCGGTTATTCGATTTTAAATAATGTCTTTGCAATCGAATATCTACAGTTTTTAACTACGCTTTTTCATTGGAACAAAATCGCGCTGGGCGTGCCCCGTGTAGAGTTGCCGCGGTCGTCCGATTCGATAGTTGCCTGAAATCATTTCATTCCAGTGTGCTATCCATCCTACCGTTCTTCCAACAGCAAAAATAACGGTGAACATGCTGGTAGGTATTCCAATTGCTTTTAAGATAATTCCAGAATAGAAATCCACATTTGGATAAAGTTTCTTGCTAATGAAATAGTCATCTTCAAGTGCTATTTCTTCCAGTCGCTTTGCGATCGCCAGCAGCGGATCATTCTCTATACCAAGCTCTTGGAGCACTTCGTCAGCTGATTCCTTCATTACCTTAGCGCGGGGATCGAAGTTCTTATAGACTCGGTGTCCGAAACCCATCAATCTAAAGGGATCTTCTTTATCTTTTGCCCTCGCTACATATTCATCTATTCTCGACACGTCGCCGATTTCTTGAAGCATTTCCAGCACTGCTTCATTCGCGCCTCCGTGAGATGGTCCCCATAGAGCAACAATTCCCGCTGCTATACACGCAAATGGATTCGCCCCAGACGATCCAGCTAGTCTAACAGTAGAGGTAGAGGCATTTTGTTCGTGATCCGCATGCAAAAGAAAAATCCTATCCATTGCTTTTGCCAGAGTAGGGCTAATCTTGCTGGGTTCGCATGGTGTTCCAAACATCATATGTAGAAAATTTTCTGAATAGCTGAGGCGATTGTCAGGGTACATGAAAGGTTGACCGGTTGAGAACTTATAGCACATGGCCGCGATAGTAGGAATCTTCGCGACTAACCGATAGGCAGCTATCTCTCTATGGCGTTCATTGGAGATATCTAAAGAGTCATGATAAAACGCTGATAATGCTCCGACAACACCACACATGACCGCCATAGGGTGCGCATCTCTGCGGAAGCCGTTAAAAAAAGTTCTAATTTGTTCGTGAACCATCGTGTGATTCTGAATGACCGAAACAAATTTCTCATATTCTTCACTGCTCGGTAATTCGCCATAAAGTAAGAGATAGCAGGTTTCAAGATAGTTTGAGGACTCGGCCAATTGATCAATTGGGTAGCCGCGATGAAGTAAAATTCCTTTTTCCCCATCGATATACGTAATTTGCGATTCGCAACTTGCAGTGGATACGAAGCCAGGATCATAAGTAAATAAGTTTTGACTAGTAAGAGACCCTACATCTACCACGTCTGGTCCAATGGTGCCTGAATAAATAGGTAACTCAATATCTGTTCCTTGCTCAGATAAGGAAAGCTTGGCCTTTTTATTCGTCATATAAATTTTCTCTAGTATTATTCACTTTAATGTACAAAATAGCTCGATATGGTGAAGGATGTTAATTGTTACGACGAAACAACGCAAATTCGTCATTATTAATCGCTAGTTATTAAATATCATTCATCCGCTGACCAATTTTATGCGTAATTTTAGATATTCCCGCTAGGATAGCTAAATAAGGGTAACAATGCCGTATACATTGTATTCGATAAGCCAAGTACCTATACTTCTTTTTTTTCTAGAGTCCGCAATAAAATCTCTAGTGTTTTCTTTCCGACGATGGTAATGCATTAGTCGTTTTATCGATATAGCGAAATAGCCCCTATGAAAGATGGAAGACCGGTAAATCTAGATATCAGCACGATGAAGCTTCCCATAACTGCTTGGGCCTCTATATCACATAGAGTAAGCGGTATACTGACTATTCCAATCTTTGCTCTTTTTTTGTGGGTTCTTCAACTTAGTCTTGAGAGTAAAGAGAGCTTTCAGATCTTACAGGAAAATTTCAGCGCACCTCTGGCTAAGGTGTTCATTATATTAGTTTTGACAGTCTACTCATATCATCTCCTAGCTGGCATAAAACACTTGATCATGGATTTAGGCTATGGGGAAACTTTTGAGGGTGGTGTAATCGGAGCGAAATTACTTTTTGCGTGTACTGGTATATCTTTTATCTTGATTAGCTGGTGGTTGTGGTGAATGTAACTGTTTTTAATCGTTCAGGAATTTCCGATTGGATCCTTCAGAGAGCATCCTCAGTTATAATGCTTGCATATTCCTTGACAGTGGCGAGTGCGGTGATTCCCGACACTAGTTATGAGGCCTGGAGTGTATTTATGACGCAGACTTGGATGAGAGGATTTAGCACTCTCGCACTGCTAGCCATGATTGCTCATTCTTGGATTGGGGTCTGGGCTGTATTAACCGATTATGTGACAGTGCGCATGCTCGGTTCGCTAGGTGAGAGACTTCGCCTATTCTTACTTGTGTTAATGGGTATTTTGCTTCTGGTTTATCTTCTTTGGGGTGTATTCATTATTTGGGGTTTTATTTAGTGTCTAAGTTGCGAACAATGGATTTCGATGGTGTGATTGTGGGCGGTGGTGGTGCCGGGATGCGTGCTGCATTGCAACTTTCCAAGTCAGGGTACAACACGGCGGTTATAAGTAAGGTTTTTCCTACCCGTTCCCATACTGTCTCGGCGCAGGGCGGTATAACCTGCGCAATTGCAAGTGATGATCCGGATGATGATTGGCGGTGGCATATGTATGACACGGTCAAAGGATCAGACTATATTGGAGATCAGGATGCTATAGAATATATGTGTAGTGTGGGTCCTGAAGCGATCTTTGAATTGGAACATATGGGTCTGCCTTTCTCGCGAACAGAATCGGGCCGAATCTATCAACGTCCATTTGGAGGCCAATCAAAAAATTTTGGAGAAGGTGGGCAGGCTGCACGAACTTGCGCGGCAGCCGATAGAACAGGTCATGCTCTATTACATACTCTTTATCAAAACAATATTAAGAATGACACCGTTTTTTTTAATGAATGGTTCGCTATTGATCTCGTAAAAAATCAAAGTGGCGCCGTTGTAGGAGTCATCGCTATTTGCATAGAGACGGGAGAAGTAGTTTTTATAAAAGCTAAGGCCACGGTATTTGCTACCGGGGGTGCAGGTAGGATTTATGCCTCTACTACTAATGCCCATATTAATACAGGTGATGGGATAGGAATGGCTTTGCGTGCTGGATTTCCAGTACAGGACATAGAAATGTGGCAATTTCATCCCACAGGCATTCATGGGGCTGGAACTTTGGTCACGGAGGGTTGCCGTGGGGAGGGCGGTTATCTTATTAATAAAGATGGAGAACGATTTATGGAGCGTTATGCTCCGAATGCTAAGGATCTTGCCGGTCGCGATGTGGTAGCGCGCTCAATGGTTCTGGAAATAATTGAAGGCAGAGGATGCGGGCCGGAGGCAGACCATGTGTTTTTAAAACTGGATCATTTGGGTGAGGAGGTTTTAGAGACTCGCTTGCCCGGTATCTGTGAGTTATCGAGAACCTTTGCCCACGCCGATCCAGTTAAAGAGCCCATTCCTGTTGTGCCAACTTGTCATTATATGATGGGAGGGATCCCAACTAATGTTCATGGGCAGGTTTTAACTGTTGATTCTTCTGGCCAAGATTCAATTGTGCCTGGACTTTATGCATGTGGCGAGGCGGCTTGCGTATCGGTACATGGAGCGAATCGCCTTGGTGGTAATTCATTGCTGGATCTTGTTGTTTTTGGCAGGGCGTCGGGTTTATTTATCGAATCAGCACTGCGGGATGGAATTGACGTTGCAGATCCAAGCTCGAGCGATGTTGAGGATGCATGTAACCGTTTAAACAAAGTTAATGAAAATTCTAAAGGTGAGAAGTCGTCCGATCTGAGGAAGGAGCTTCAAAATGTTATGCAAAATCATTTTGGTGTATTCCGAAATGGCAAATTTATGCGTGAAGGAATTGAGAAGCTTGTTGATCTAAGGTCGCGTATTTATGATGCAAGATTAGATGACAAAAGCCAGCAGTTTAATACCGCAAGAATTGAAAACCTAGAGCTGCAAAACCTCTTCGAAGTTGCTGAGGCAACTGCGATTGTAGCTGAAGGGCGGGAGGAGAGCCGTGGCGCTCATGCCCGTGAAGATTTTCAGGATAGAGATGACGAAAATTGGCTGTGTCACTCTATGTATTACCCGACAGATAGGAAAGTTGGTAAGCGTGATGTTAATTTTACGCCTAAAACCGTGGATACCTTTCAGCCAAAAATTAGAACATATTAGGGAGCTGTTAATTGTTACAAGTTAGCTTATATCGCTATAGTCCTGAAACCGATGAAGCGCCTAAGATGCAAGATTTTAGAGTTGATACTGGTGGAAAGGATTTGATGGTTCTCGATGTTCTCGAGTTGGTTAAATCTCAGCTGGATAGTTCAGTAGCATATCGTCGATCATGCAGAGAAGGTGTCTGCGGTTCAGATGGTCTTAATATGAACGGCAAAAATGGTTTGGCTTGTATCACTCCGCTCTCTGAAGTCGTAAAGAAGGGAAAGCTCGTTATAAGACCTCTTCCGGGCTTGCCGGTTATTCGTGATCTGGTGGTTGATATGAGTCTATTCTATGCCCAATATGAGAAGGTCGAACCTTACTTACAAAATGATGAGAGTCCGCCAGAGATTGAAAGATTGCAGACGCCTGAGGATCGAGAGAAGCTAGATGGTTTATATGAATGCATTCTATGCGCCTGTTGCTCAACGAGCTGTCCGTCATTTTGGTGGAACCCTGAACGATTCATAGGGCCGGCTGGCTTGCTCCAATCTTACCGATTTTTAGCGGATAGTCGTGATACAGCGACCCAAGAAAGGCTGTCTAAATTGGAGGATCCCTTCAGTGTATTTCGCTGCCATGGAATTCAAAATTGTGCGAGCGTCTGCCCGAAAGGATTAAATCCAACTAAAGCTATCGGCCACATAAAATCAATGCTTTTAAGCAAGTCAAACTAAATCACGCAAAGAGAATATTGTAAATATTCTGCGAATAGATGGATCAAGTAGCATTATCCGGATTAATTTTTTGCTAAACTTAGTCTGATGATCGCGAGTCTTTATTTGGTGAGGCGTAATGACAACAACTTCGATGGAACAACTTTGGCAGAGCTCCCACATTGCGGCGGGCAATGCTAGTTATGTTGAAGACTTGTATGAAGAGTATCTAGCGAATCCAAATAGCGTGCCTTCCCAGTGGCGAGATTATTTTGATCGTCTCCCCGTTGTCCAATCAAAAGTTAATTTATTAGAAGATGTTCCTCATTCTGTTATTCAGGATAATTTCGCTCAAATTAGCAAAATGAGGGTGAGGACTGATGCCACAGCGGCTTTAGACAGTAAGGCTACTGCGCATGAACGAAGGCAGGTCAACGTTGTTCAACTTATTTCTTCTTATAGGCAACGTGGTCATCAGAAGGCACAGTTAGATCCTTTGAAACTGCAGATTAGAGAGACGATACCTGATCTTGATCTAGCGTTTCATGATTTAACATTTGCAGATCTCGAGACTCAATTTCAGGTTGGTAGTTTACATATAGGAAAAGCAACAGCGACCCTTGGAGAGATTGTAGAGTCTCTTGAAAAAACTTATTGCAACACTGTCGGTGCTGAATTTATGCACATTGTAGACTCACAGCAACAGCATTGGATCATGAACCGTATGGAATCGGTTAGATCTGCACCAGTACTAGATGCAGCTCAGAAAATGCAAATTCTCCGGCGATTAATCAAAGCTGAAGGCTTGGAGAAATCTCTGGCCTCCAAGTATCCAGGGACCAAGCGCTTTGGTCTTGAGGGTGGCGAAAGCCTCATACCTATGTTGTCTGAGCTCGTGCAGAGAGCGGGTTCATATGGCGCTAAGGAAATTGTCATAGGGATGGCCCATCGTGGTCGTCTTAATGTATTAATCAACATTTTTGGGAAAAAGCCGTCGGAATTATTTAGTGAATTTGAGGGAAAGGCGACTTATACCAGCTCTGGAGATGTTAAGTATCATCAAGGTTTCTCGTCGAATGTCATGACTCCAGGTGGTGAGCTTCACTTGGCTCTCGCCTTTAACCCGTCTCATTTAGAGATAGTTTCTCCTGTCGTAGAAGGATCGGTTAGGGCTCGGCAAGATCGGCGAGAAGATACTTTGGGTGGTGCGGTAGTTCCGGTAGTAGTACATGGAGATGCAGCGTTCGCTGGACAAGGTGTTGTAATGGAGACTTTCCAGATGTCTCAGACAGTAGGTTATAAAACTGGAGGCACCATCCATATCGTTCTTAATAACCAAGTGGGTTTTACTACGAGTCGACAAGAAGATGCTCGATCCACTGAGTATTGCACCGATGTGGCCAAGATGGTTCAGGCGCCAATCTTTCATGTTAACGCTGATGATCCCGAAGCGGTCATCTTTGTTACTCAGCTTGCAGCTGATTTTCGTAACGAATTTCGTAAGGATGTTGTTATAGATCTCGTGTGCTATCGGCGACGGGGTCATAATGAAGCAGATGAGCCTTCAGTGACCCAGCCACTGATGTATGCGGCAATTTCAAAACATATGACTACTCGTGATCTATATGCAAAGAAGCTTATTGAGGAAGAGGTGATTACTTCTGAAGCGGATCTAGCATTAGTAGAGGAATTTCGGCAATCGCTTGATCGTGATGAACCATTAGTCAGTAGTCTTGTATCGGAGCCTGATGCTTCTACTTTCGTTGATTGGACGCCCTATTTGGGACAGGACTGGAAAATTGAAGGTGATACTTCTATACCTCTCCAGCATCTGCAGCATTTAGCGCAAGAGATTAGTGCCTCGCCAGACGGATTTCCATTGCAGAGACAGGTCAGTAAAATTCTTGAAGATAGACGAAAAATGGCAGCCGGATCTTTACCCATTAACTGGGGGATGGCCGAGACACTTGCCTATGCTACATTATTGGATGCTGGCTATCCTATTCGATTGACAGGTCAGGATGTTGGAAGAGGAACATTTTCACACAGGCATGCCATTTTTTATAATCAAAAAGACGGTTCTCGTTATGTGCCTCTGAAAAATGTAGGACCGGAGCAGGCAGAGTTTGCAATAAATGATTCTTTATTATCTGAAGAGGCTGTGCTTGCTTTTGAATATGGTTATGCCACAACGTCTCCAAAAGGATTAGTGATATGGGAAGCACAGTTTGGTGATTTTGCTAATGGAGCTCAGGTCGTCATCGATCAATTTATCACTTCTGGTGAGCACAAGTGGTCGCGAGTCTGCGGATTAACAATGTTGTTGCCACACGGATATGAGGGCCAAGGGCCAGAGCATTCCTCTGCGAGATTAGAGCGATTTTTACAGTTATCCGCCGAACACAATGTTCAAATTTGCATTCCTACAAGTTCTGCTCAGGTCTTTCACATGATAAGACGTCAGGCTATAAGGCCGCTTCGTAAACCACTGATCGTTATGTCACCAAAAAGTTTGTTGCGGCATAAAGAGGCAACTTCAAATTTGGAAGAACTTTCCTCTGGCAAGTTTTTTAATGTTTTAGATGAAACTGATGATTTATCTAAGTCAGGAATCAATAGGATCATACTTTGTTTGGGTAAGGTGTACTATGATCTAAGAGCTGCGCGTCGAGAAAGGAAAATTAGTTCAATTGCTATAATTCGGATCGAACAAATCTATCCTTTCCCGCATGAAGATTTGCTTGCCATATTGAGTAATTATCCGAATATTGAAGATATTGTTTGGTGTCAAGAGGAACCCATGAACCAAGGTGCATGGTATCGCAGTCAGCACTATATGAGGCGCGCAATATTGCGACATAAGTTAGACATCAATATTAGATATGTAGGAAGGGAATCTTCTGCATCTACAGCAGCCGGTTATATGGCTCTTCACCTTGAGCAGCAGGAGACATTTATTAATGAAGCCCTAGGGCCTTTTCCGGGGGATTAGCAATCTTAATTATAACAAGGATCAAAAATGGCAGTTGAAATTAAAGCACCAGCCTTTCCAGAATCGGTGGCTGATGGTGAGGTCGTGGCCTGGCATAAAGGAGAAGGCGAGTCGGTAAGACGTGATGAGCTTCTTGTTGAGATAGAGACTGATAAGGTGGTTATGGAAGTAGTGGCTCCGAGCGATGGAGTTTTAGTAACTATCAAAGTACAGGTAGGTTCCGTTATTGAAAGTGAAGTAATTTTAGCGGTTATGGAGCCAGGAGAGATTGCTAAAGACTCAACTGCGCCGGATAGCTCGGATTCGCATGATATTCCAGATTCTGTGAGTGCTTTATCTCCAACAATGGGTCCCGCCGCTCGTAAACTTATCGAGGAATATTCAATAGATGCTAGCGAGATTGCCGGTACTGGGAAGGGAGGGCGGATTACTAAAGAAGATGTTGTTAGCTATCAAAGTACGCAAGCAAAAAATCCTCCTTCGGTCTCAACGGATGTAAATCGTGCCGCGAGTGGGATAACCATTCCGAATGGACCCTCTAGTGAGAGAATTGAGAAACGAGTTCCTATGACCAGGATGCGTGCACGCATAGCGGAGCGTCTTCTTCAAGCCAGTCAACAAACCGCGATGCTAACCACCTTCAATGAAGTTAACATGCAACCTGTGATAATGCTTCGGCAGAAGTATAAAGAGCAATTTGAGAAGATTCATAAGGGCACTCGCCTCGGTTACATGGGCTTTTTTGTAAAGGCGGCCTGCGAGGCCCTCAAGCGGTTTCCTGCCGTTAATGCATCAATAGATGGCCAGGATGTGGTTTACCACGGTTATCAGGATATTGGTGTTGCTGTGTCTACCGAGGATGGATTAGTAGTTCCTGTACTGCGTGATGCTGACTTTATGAGCCTCGCCGATGTTGAAGCGGCGGTTAGTGATTTAGGACTTAAGGCACGAGACAATAAGTTAAGTATCGAAGATATGACTGGGGGTACTTTTACGGTTACTAATGGAGGAGTATTTGGATCGTTGATGTCGACACCCATATTGAACCCGCCTCAGACAGGCATTTTGGGTATGCACAAGATTCAGGAAAGGCCAATGGTGATCGATGGCGAGATAGTAGTACTTCCGATGATGTATCTCGCACTTTCTTATGACCATAGATTAATAGATGGGAAAACGGCTGTTCAGTTTTTAGTGGCGGTGAAGAATTTGATAGAAGATCCAGCAAGAATTTTACTGCAGCTATGACTCTGAGATCAGAGTTGAGGTAAGGATATGAGTGAAAAATACGATGTGGTTGTTGTGGGTTCTGGTCCTGCGGGTTATGTAAGCGCTATTAGGGCTGCCCAATTGGGACTTAAAGTTGCCTGTGTTGAGCAATGGATTGACGATAAAGGTGCGCCTGTTTTGGGAGGTACTTGTTTGAACGTTGGCTGTATTCCGTCCAAGGCACTTCTTGACAGCAGTCAAAAATATTCAGATGTCATAGAGAAATTCTCTAAGCATGGCATCAATGTAGAAAAACCGACGGTTGATGTGGCAGCAATGCTGGATCGTAAGAATAAAATAATAAGTCAGCTCACCAGTGGGATAGGAGGGCTTTTTAAACATAATGGTGTTGTGGTTCTTCAGGGTCGAGGTAAGGTTCTCTCCGGAGCCAGAGTTGAAGTGACCAACGGTAAAGAGGATCCATCTATTGTAGATGCTGGAAGTGTCATAATTGCTGCCGGATCAGTCCCTATCGCAATCCCGCCTGCGCCAATAAATGGAGACACTATAGTCGATTCAACTGGAGCGTTGGAATTTGATTCAATACCAAAGCGTTTGGGCGTAATTGGAGCCGGCGTTATTGGGCTAGAACTAGGAAGCGTATGGAAAAGGCTAGGTTCGGAAGTGGTCTTGCTGGAAGCATTAGATACTTTTTTACCAATGATGGATTCACAGGTAGCTAGCGAAAGCGCCAAGATTTTTAAGAAACAGGGTCTTGATATCCGAATGGGAGCTCGTGTAACAAATGCAGTAGAAAAGAAGAAGAAGGTTTCCTTGAGCTATCAATGTTCTGGAGAAGAGCATACTGAAATTTTTGATAAGCTAATCGTTTCTGTTGGCCGTAGACCAAGGTCCGAAGAACTTCTCGCCTCTGACAGTGGTGTGACCTTGGACGAGCGTGGTTTTATTTATGTAGACGACTTTTGTGCTACCGAAGCTCCTAATGTCTATGCAGTTGGAGATGTTGTTCGGGGACCTATGCTGGCGCATAAAGGCTCCGAGGAAGGTGTCATGGTGGCAGAGAGAATTGCAGGTCAGTCTACTAAGCTTAATTATCAATGTATTCCATCAGTAATCTATACTCATCCTGAAGTTGCAGCTGTAGGCAAGACAGAGCAGGAACTAAAAGCCGATGGAATAGATTATCAGTCAGGTGTATTTCCATTTCAGGCAAGTGGAAGAGCATTGGCGGCAGATGACAGTGAGGGATTGGTTAAAATTCTCACCGATAAGCAGACAGATCGAATTTTAGGTTGTCATATCGTCGGACCTTCTGCAGCTGATTTAGTGCAGCAGGTAGTAATAGCGATGGAGTTTGGAGCTAGTGCTGAAGATTTGTCATTAATGATTTTCGGGCATCCTACTTTATCTGAAGCTGTTCATGAGGCTGCGTTGGCGGTTTCTGGGCATGCGATTCATATGCCTAATAAAAAGAAGTAAATAAGCCAAGTTATATAGTTACTGTTAAAATACAGATTTACGCGCACAGCTTGTTAGCAAGTGGTGTAGGGTTAGGATATTTCCATAGTTGGGAGTGCGGATGAATTTACACGAATATCAAGGAAAACAACTGTTTGCAGAATATGATCTGCCTGTGTCGCGGGGTCACGCGGTCGATTCTGCTGAAGAGGCGGTTAAGGCAGCGGAAAGCTTGGGTGGTAGCAAGTGGGTTGTAAAGACGCAGGTGCATGCCGGAGGACGTGGAAAAGCAGGCGGCGTTACCGTAGCGAGTAGCACAACAGAGGTTTCAGATTTCGCTGGAAGATGGCTCGGCAAGAACTTAGTTACATACCAGACTGATAAAAGCGGGCAGCCAGTCTCAAAGATATTGGTCGAGGAATGCATAGGCATCAGTGAGGAGTTATACCTGGGCGCGGTAGTAGATCGATCCACTAGGCAAGTGGTCTTTATGGCTTCGTTGGAAGGCGGAGTAGAGATAGAAAAAGTTGCCAGCGAAACACCTGAGAAAATATTGCGGGCCGCTATAGATCCCCTTGTTGGACCTCAACCTTATCAAGGTAGAGAGTTAGCCTTTCGATTAGGTTTAACAGACGATCAAGTAAAGCAGTTTGTGAAAATATTTTTGGGTTTAGCCAGGATGTTTATAGAAAAAGATCTCTCTCTTATAGAGATTAATCCGCTTGTCATCACTGAGCAAGGCAACCTTAACTGCTTAGATGCCAAAGTGGTGGTAGATAGCAACGCTCTTTATCGACAGCCTGTATTAAAAGGAATGCATGACACAAGTCAAGAAGATGAGAGAGAGGTTCATGCTGCAACCTGGGAGCTCAACTACGTAGCCCTCGATGGCAATATCGGATGTATGGTGAACGGTGCAGGTCTAGCAATGGGAACCATGGATATTGTCAAATTACATGGAGGATCTCCAGCAAATTTTCTGGATGTGGGGGGCGGAGCAACTAAAGAACGTGTAGCCGAAGCTTTTAAAATCATTTTATCTGATGAAAAAGTAAGGGCAGTATTAATTAATATTTTTGGCGGAATTGTTCGTTGTGATCTTATTGCAGAAGGAGTGATTGGAGCAGTTCAAGAAGTTGGTGTTACTGTCCCTGTAGTGGTCCGATTGGAAGGGAATAGTTCTGAAAAAGGCCGTGCCGTTCTTGCCGATAGTGGTTTAAATATTATTCCGGCAGATTCTCTAACAGAGGCGGCGAAAGCCGTTGTGCAAGCTTCGGAGGAACAATCATAATGAGTATCATTGTTAATAAAGATACCCGCGTGATCTGCCAAGGATTTACCGGTTCACAGGGCACATTCCATTCAGAGCAGGCGATTGAGTATGGTACCAAGATGGTTGGTGGGGTCACTCCTGGAAAAGGAGGAATCACTCATTTAGACCTTCCCGTATTTAATACAGTTTCAGAAGCTGTTAAAGAGACTGGAGCTGATGCGACGGTCATCTACGTGCCCGCGGCTTTTTGTAAAGATTCAATATTAGAAGCGGCAGCCAGTGGTGTGAGTCTTATCGTATGTATTACCGAAGGTATTCCGACTTTAGACATGCTTGTGGCCAAGCAAAAATGTGACGAGTGTGGTGTGATGCTAGTTGGTCCGAACTGCCCAGGTGTTATTACTCCTGGGGAGTGCAAGATTGGAATCATGCCAGGTGCAATTCATAAGCCTGGAAAAGTTGGAATAATCTCACGATCTGGAACATTAACCTATGAAGCAGTAAAGCAAACTACTGACGCCGGATTTGGACAGTCTACTTGCGTTGGGATAGGCGGGGATCCTATACCTGGATCTAACTTTATTGATATTCTTCGCTTATTTCAAAATGACAGTGATACTGAAGCAATTGTCATGATCGGAGAGATTGGAGGTACAGCAGAAGAGGAGGCGGCTGCTTTTATTAAGGCGGAAGTTACAAAACCAGTAGTTTCCTATATTGCTGGTGTCACCGCTCCAAAGGGGAAACGGATGGGTCACGCGGGAGCAATCATAGCGGGAGGGAAAGGAACAGCTGATGAAAAATATGCCGCTCTGGATGATGCTGGTGCAATGACCGTTCGTAGCTTGGCTGATATAGGTGCTGGGCTTTCTGAGGTTACGGGTTGGTGAGTTTCTATAGAATTTTACGATAAAAAGTTATCTACCCTAGCTTGAAAAAGCTGCTTACAGCCATTAAATATATTTAAGACATATCGAGTGTATGGATAAATCATGAATGCTAAAGTAAAAAAAGAGACGCTTGGTTTTCAAACCGAAGCAAAACAACTTCTACAACTGATGATTCATTCCTTGTATAGCAACAAGGAAGTATTTTTGCGTGAGCTTATATCCAATGGATCAGATGCAATAGATAAATTACGCTTTGCAGCGTTAAGCGACGAATCCTTGTTGGAAGGGGATGCCGACTTTTTCATTCAGATTGAGGCTGATAAAGACGCTGGTACTATCACTATAAGTGATAACGGTATTGGGATGAGTCGTGATGAGGTTGTGGAAAATCTTGGTACGATTGCTAAGTCGGGCACCGCATCATTCTTAGAAAATCTTACCGGAGATCAGAAGAAAGATGCTCAGCTGATAGGGCAATTTGGTGTTGGGTTCTATTCTGCATTTATCGTTGCCGATTCCGTCGAGGTTAGAACTCGTCAAGCTGGTTCTGAAAATGATACTGGTATTTTATGGGAATCATCTGGAGAGGCTGAGTTTAGTATTTCAGAAGAATCAAAAGAGTCTCGTGGAACAACGATTACACTGCATTTGAAAACTGATAGCACTGATTTTGCTGACGATTGGAGAATAAGGAGTGTTATTAAAAAGTACTCAGATCACATCTCCGTTCCTGTGCGAATGCAAAAGCCTGAGACAAACACGGAAAGCGAAGAAGAAAAAGAAGATGACAAGAAGGAAGAGCCGCCTGAATACGAGACCGTAAATGAGGCTACTGCGCTTTGGACAAGAAGTCGTTCAGATATTAATGACGATGACTATAAAGCGTTTTATAAGCATATTTCTCATGACTATTCTGACCCTCTGACGTGGAGTCATAATAGAGTAGAAGGCAAGCTTGAATATACAAGTCTTCTCTATATTCCTTCAAAGGCGCCATTTGATTTGTGGCAAAGAGATATGGTTCGCGGACTAAAGTTATATGTACAGCGGACTTTTATTATGGATGAAGTTGAACAATTTCTTCCTCTCTATCTAAGGTTTGTTAGAGGTGTCATAGATTCAAATGATTTGCCGTTAAACGTCTCGCGTGAACTTTTACAGCAGGATCCGTCAATAGATTCAATTCGTAATGCATCAGTAAAAAGGGTTCTAGATACATTATCAAAAATAGCTAAAAAACAACCTGAGGAATATGCAAAATTTTGGACAGAATTTGG
>CAJXCR010000042.1 GCA_913051825.1 uncultured Halieaceae bacterium | reverse complement strand
TTGATATGTAAGAAATTTCGACTCGTAACACTAAAGAATTAGCATAATTAAAAAAAATAATTTTTCATTCCGCTCGTACAGTTAAAAACTCATGCCGAAAAAAATCACCTAGAATTAACTCTTTCATCAGCTATTTTCGTTAACCCTCGTTTAATTAAAACTTCTATCATGCGTCTACGATACTCGGCGCTCGCGCGATGATCATCAATTGGATTTGAATCTGCTACCGCTGCCGCTGCCGCCGAGTCAACTATCTGAGGATCCATTGCCTTTTCAAAAAGTACTTCTTCCGCACTTTTGCTCCTGAATGGAATCGGAGCCGAAGCCCCAAGTGCGATTCGAGCTCGTTTCACTTTCTCTTTGTCGTACTTGATGGAGATTGCAACGCTAACTATGGAGATCGCATCTGCCTTCCTCTTCCCCAACTTATAATAATAAAACCTCTCATCATTTGGCTGCTGAAATTCTATATGCGTCATCAGTTCGTCGGGTAATCGATCTGTTAATCGAACACCTTGAAAAAAATCGGCAAGTTTAATTTTTCTAATTTCACGCGCTTTACTGGCTAACACGACACTTGCATCCAGTGCTAATAATGGGGGCGCTAGATCACTTGCAGGTGAAGCATCACAAATATTCCCACCAACGGTGGCGAGGTTTCGTATTAGTGGCCCAGCAAACTCACTACACATAGGAGAAAACAGCTCTGCTGCTACTGAGTTTGCTTTACTCCACTCTAATAACTCCGCTACATTCACGCCTGCACCTAAACTTATAATTCCATCGTCGGTGGTAATCGACCTCAATGCGCTAAGACCGCTCAAATCCAAAATCGTGTCGACAGGCAGAG
Organism: uncultured Halieaceae bacterium; assembly: GCA_913051825.1. Classification (GTDB taxonomy): domain Bacteria; phylum Pseudomonadota; class Gammaproteobacteria; order Pseudomonadales; family Halieaceae; genus CABYJX01. The sequence goes on along the minus strand of CAJXCR010000042.1, from coordinate 17,433 downwards.
GTCCTCGCTTCATATTCACAAGCACATTTGTTCCACCGACCACCGGACAGACACGCTCCTCGCGCGCTAATACATCTACAGCATGTTTTATGTTTTTTGCCTGCAAAAAGTTAAAATTATTGATCATGATGTCTCTCACGAATCAATCTGGCAATCTCCTCGGAAGACAATGGGAGAGACGTCACATCAATATCGAACGCTGACATCAATGCGTTTGCTACAGCACCAGTGGGCGGTGCTATGGGAGGCTCCCCAACACCTTTAACCCCAAAATGACCTTCCTTGGATGGTTTTTCTACCAGTATCGTTTCTATCTCTGGCATATCCTCAGCTGTTAGGAGCAGATAGTCAGCAAACGTGGGATTGACTATTTTCCCCTTCTGTTCCACCAATTCCTCCATAAGTGCTAATCCAAGTCCCATGGCAACGCCCCCTTCTATCTGCCCTTCACAGCCCGCTGGATTAATGGCTCGACCTACATCATGAGCAGCTGCATAACGTTTTACTACAACCTCACCGGTATCTCGATCCGCAGACAGTTCTACAGCATGGGCACAAAAACTAGCCGCGGAGAAGCCACCTATTGGATGATCTTTTGTAGTTGGAGGAGGTTGAGGCAGAGAAGAGGAGACCCCAACCATCGGGCCACCATGTTTTTTGTGTCGATCAAAGCAAATTTTTGACAATGAAACAGATTGAGAAGGATCACCACGAACACATAGTCTCTCCTCAGAAATGTACACCTGATCTAGTGGCAACCCAAAAAAATCTGCTCCTTCTTTGAGGATTTGCTGTTTAAGATTAATCGCAGCATCATAAGCCGATTCTCCAATCGTAAAAACTGTTCTAGATCCTCCATGCCCATGGTCCCAGGGAAGATTATCAGTATCCCCGCGAACCAATTGAATTAATTCGGGACGAACCTCAAGCCCATCGGCTGCCATCTGAATAACACTAGAACTCAGGCCACCTGTGCCCATATCAACACAACCGTTAATTAGGCGGAAACTCCCATCCTCATTCGATTCTATAAGCGTCTGGGTTCCCCACTGTCCACTCACCCACCAAAGGCAAGCTAAGCCTTTACCAACACCGGGTTCTCTTTTTTCATTCCAATTAATAGCATCAGCCGCCTTGGTCAGACATTCTTTAATGCTTACTGATTCCAATTTCTGGCCAAGGCAGGTGACATCACCTTCATCCCAAGCATTCTTCAAACGAAACTCAAGACTATCCATACCTATCGTTCTAGCAACTTTCTCAAGCTGGGCCTCTACAGCAAAAGCTAGCTGAGGCGCACCAGGTGCTCGTATCGAACCATTAGGAACAGTATTTGTATAAACTACCAACCCCGTGACATCTAGATTGGGAATTCGATAAGGGCCAGTTACCATCAAGGAAGCCAGTGCTGCTGTGTTTGGTCCATAAAATCCATACGCACCTGTATTAAAGATCATCCTGGCGCTTTGTGCTACCAATGTACCATCAGACTTCACACCCGTTTTCAATTTCACTTTTGAGGGATGTCTCAACAAAGCACAAGCCATCTCTTCCTCTCTAGTAAGAACCATTTGAACTGGTAGTCTAGCTTTTTCTGCTAAAAGAACAGCGTATGGTTCCAATGACGGAAATAACTTACCACCAAAACCACCTCCTATATGCGTCGGCACAATCTTAAATTTATTCAGCGGTCGTTTAAGCGCGCTCGCTAGATAACTCCGAAAGACAAATGGCTTTTGAGTGGTGGTCCATATAGTTGCTCGGCCTGTGGAATCTACACGAGCTGTAGAACAATGCGGCTCAATTGCACCCGCATGAGCTACGGGAGTTTCATAGGAACCCTCGACAATAAAATCTGCTTGTGAAAAACCTTCTTCAATATCACCGTCAGATAGATTTAACTTATAGCACAAGTTTCCTGACCGCTCTGTCTCCCAATCAAGTTCGTAAGCATTAGCGTCATCGTGCACAAGAGGCGCTTCTGTCTTAATCGCGTCCTCTGGATCAAATACAGCTGGAAGCGGGTCATAAGTGACCTTGATTTTAGCTGAGGCCTCATAGGCTATATCCAAACTTGTTGCCGCAACTGCTGCAATCGGTTCGCCAATGTACCTAACCTTATCCAATGCGAAGATCTGATGATCCCTCAATTCATAGCCATAAAGACCCATATCAACTTCTCGGCCACAAACTATTGCCTTCACTCCTGGTATCAATTCTGCATCAGAAGTATCAATTGAAAGAATCTTCGCGTGAGGATGTTCACTGCGCAACAAAACTCCAAAAATCATATTTGGAAAAGAAACGTCCTGTGCATACACACTGCCACCGGTAACCTTCTCCTCCGCGTCACCACGGACCATACTCGATCCTATAATATTATTATCTTCCTTTGTGACCGAAGACAGAGAGCTTGTTTTCGCTACAGACAGGGCAGCTTCAATTATTTTTTTATAGCCAGTACAACGACATAAGTTGCTTGAAATAGCCTCCCGTATTTCATCTTCATTAGGAGTTGATTTTTCATGCAACAAGGATTTAAGAGACAAAACCATTCCTGGTGTACAAAAACCGCACTGAATACCACCATGATCCATCATTGCCTGTTGAATAGGATGCAGCTCTCCGTTCTGGCTTAATCCCTCAATCGATGTTACATGCCTGCCCCTTGCCTGCAGCCCAAACATCATGCACGAATTAACAGGCTGATTATCGAGCAACACAGTACAGCTACCGCAGTCACCCGTACCACAACCTTCTTTAGTTCCGGTTAATCCCAGTTCATTGCGAAGAACATCAATTAATCTAGTTCTGGGTAAAATCGAAATAGATTCTTTTTGTCCATTTAGTGTGAATTCAAGGGGCTCTTTACTCACGACAGTCTCATTACAATTTTTTAGTCCAAAAGTCTTAAGGTTAAACAGATTACATACGTCTTAAAATTTAAGAATTGTTAAAGCGTCAATCACTAGACGAGTCAATTCTAGATAAGCTAGAAAGAATTAAATAATGTTGCAATTACAACATTAAAACCTCAGGGATAAAAGAACTTTTTCGAACCAGTTTTTACCAGGACCAATCAAGTGCCGAGCAATTTAAAATAGCCTGGGGTACGCTCCAGGGCAAGAGCAATGGATAGAGCAAAACAAATAACCAGACCAACATTCTGCCAAGTAACTGCTGTATAGCTTCCCATGACCTCAGTTTTATTTAGTAAATAAATCAGTGCCACAAGAACCAAGGGTATAACGATCACGTTAAGACCCATCAAAAGCAGCACTTTAAGCAATGCAGGAAAGCTCCACATCGGGGCGCAAATTGCGCACAAAAGTATCACCAAAATCATACACTGACGAAACAATCTGTTTTCCGGAACGAAATTCCATTTCTTTCGAAACACATCCAATGTCGTGTAACAGATTACCTGAGTAGAAACCACGAGCGTTGTCATTGCAGCAAAAAATAAACCAACCTTAAAAATTAGCGGGCCGATAAAGCCAATTTCTTCTGGAAAAATTACACTCAGCACCGCTCCTGCCTGATGGACAGTTTCGATTTCGGCATTATTAGGCAATGGAAACAAGGCGAATCCACCAGCAATTAAAACAAACATTGCATATAGTCCGTAAATAACACCCAAATTCAGAACGGTCTGCCTTAAACTCCTATTAAAGTCTGGGTTTCCTTTTTCTGAATCAGAGGTCATATAAGGAATAGCCAATAGCGCACCGGGTGCTAATGCACTGCCGACTATAGCGATAATACTGCTTCCAGCCACTCTATTAGCCCCATCGTCGGCAACTGTCAGATCTGATGGAATAGAGGGAATAAATCCAGAGGCAATAGCGCCAAATTCCGAGATACTTCTAAGTGCAATAATAGCAAAACAAAATAACATCAATACCATCAAACCGGTCATGACATTTTGCATGCGTTCGTAACCGTTAGATAAGATTGACCAGACTATCGCCCCCGCTAACATAATAGAAATCATCAGTTCAGCTATAAGATAGTTTGATTCATAACTCTTACCCATTTCTGGGATTGGTGGATAAAAACCTATAATTGATAATAATGATGAAGTCATGACTGAGAACTGACCCATATTTACCAATACATGAACAGGCACATTCACGGCCAAAAGAATCCATGGCAAAGATGGATGAATATGCTTCCTCATAATCGATAACATACCCTGTCCGGGATTGGCCCCTCCAATTCTAGATGCCGAATCGACAGATATTACAAACAAAGGCAACAGCAGCAGAACGACCCAGAGCATGTCATACCGAAACCAAGCGCCTGCCAAAATGAGAGAAGCGATGGCTCCAGCGCCCATTGAACCAGCTCCAATGACCGCTGACGGACCAACTATGTTCTTGAAGAATTTTACTAAAGAATTGATCATTGAAATTCTCGAGAATATGAATTCACAAAGCTATTTTTATCCTGACTTCACTCGTTTTCTGTCTTAAGCAACACTAAAGGATTAAATTTATCACATTCGTGATAAAAAGCCGGAAACTTCTCAAAAAAGATCTACGGTTGTGAATCTACTACAGGCATACTCAAAAAATTAATAAGCGCTATCTTATCATCTTTTATTTCGGCATAGCCGACCACATGCTCCTCATTAAAATCATTGCTAGTTCTTGATTTAACTAGGTGGGAAGTAAATATATTATTTCCTGACGAGAACTCCTTCTCAACAGGAAGACATATTTCCACATAATCAACGTTATGGTGGACACTTAAAAAGCGCTCAATAATCTCATCAATTCCTGTCGCGCGAACCTCTCGATTAATCACCATTATCACATCATCTGTAAAGAATTTCGAAAATTCAGACCTCACAATTCTCGAATTATCCCTTATAACCTCATTCCACCACTCAAACATCTGGCAGAGCCTACTAGCCACCTTATCCTCAGAAGCATCATTCATTTGAAAACTAAATTTTAAGTGGATATTTTGAGAACGTGATGTTTGATTGAAAACCAAACATCACGTTAGGACGTTAAGATCTTAATACTAGAACCGAAACTTCAGACCGACACCATAAGACTCTGGCCTGCTGGGGGTTCTCAAATGTATACCTGGGCCAAAAACGTCCGTTCCCATAGCTGTAGGCTGCTGTTCATCGAGTATATTCTTCCCAAATAAAAACAGTGTAAGAGAATCATTTTCTATTCCAGCATAAAAATTTAAGTAATCCTTAGAAGAAGTAGTAACGGTATTACTTAAATCCCAGTTAACTTCACCGCGATTTTCAAAATCAACTCTTCCTACAAATTGCCAGCCATTTGATATAATTTTTGTATATTGGCTGGATATGTTAAATGTATGGTCATTTACTTGTGGCGTTTTATTTCCAATAAAATCTCCACTTCCATCAAAATCATCAATCTCCGTATCCGTCAAACCATAACCAAGATTTAAATCCCAGCCCTCTGCGAGCTTAACAGACAACTCTAACTCACCGCCCGTAATACTGGTATCTTCAATATTAGCTATAAATCTTTGAACTCCACCATCAGTGACCCTGGAATAAAAATACTGCTGGTCACTAAAATCTATATAAAAGAGCGCTCCCGAAAACTGGATTCGCGAATCAGGAGATGATGCCTTAATACCTATCTCAAAGTTATCTGAGATTTCATTTTCATATAGAACACCAGATGTTGGAGAGAAGCCGCCTGGCCTAAACCCTCTGGATATTGTGGCATATGTCATGACATTTTCGTCCCAATCGTATGATAAAGAAATCTTCGGCTGCACTTCGCTAAAAGTCTTTTCAGCTTTAACAGAAAGCTGCCCTACATCCGAAAAATTTTCCTCCTCATCGTATCTGACCCCTGCCGAGATAGATAACTGTTCACTTAGATCATAGTCCAGCTGCCCGAACACCGCCCAAGATTTTCGATCCCGAGTTTCTCTTTGCCCACCTGGAAATGGAATAACAGTAAATCCTGGAGCTTCCATCCCAAAATTAGTTAGCTCGGTATCTTCGCGATCCTGGTAAAATGCTCCAAGAATCCAACGAAGATCTTGGCTATCGTCAGATACCAATCGAAACTCCTGATTGAAAGCTTTTACATCAATGACCCAATCCTGAGCAAACAATACTGCATCTGAAAAATCACCGTCACCATAAAAGTAAGAATCCGTATCGTTATAGGCACTGATTGATGTAAACGTAGCCCCATTGGAAAGAACGTAGTCCACCTTCAAAGACGTGGAATGAATATCTCGGTCATCAAACCCGTTAATGTTGCTGCTCACCGGGATAGTAAAATCATCAATATCTTCAGTTCCAATTCTGACTAAATAAATTCCTCCCGCTTCTCCATCTAACATTCTGCCCCGCCAATCAACGGAGAGACGATCATTCGGTCTATAAATCAACCTTGCTTGAATAGTTGTTTCGTCTATCGGATCCGCTTCAGTACCAGCACCCAGATTATCTATTAATCCGTCTTCGTCTCTCTTACTGGCCGAAAGCCGAAACGCTAAGTGATCGCTAATAGGTCCAGAAATTGTTGCACCGGCAAATAAAGCATTACCGCTGCCATAGGTCGCTTTCCCAACAAATTCAAACTCGTCGGTAGGCTCCTTGGTAATGATGTTGATAGCACCACCCACTGCGCCCCGACCGTAGAGAGTTCCTTGAGGACCGCGTAGCACCTCAATTCGCTCTACATCGATTAACTCTTGATTGATAAAGTTCATCGAAGGAGCGTTAACTCCATCTACAACAAAAGCGACTGGAAGCTCACCATTTTGGATAGTAGTCATCCCTCGAATGGTCATAGTCTGTGTGCCTGGTCGAAGTTGGTCAATAATAGTCAGGTTAGGAGTCAAATCAGCAAAATTCTGAATACTTGTTATATTAGCTCGATCAATAACAGTCGTATCAAATACAGTTATAGAATCGGGGATATCACGCAAGCTCTCCTCTCGTTTCCTAGAGGTGACTACGATTTCTTCGAGCTCTACTTGAGCCAGAGAGTATTCAGACATCAAGAAAATTACTGCCAAACAAAACCCAATGGACTTCAAAAACAGGCTTCTATCAAAACTCAGGTTAGTTTCTTTTGAAAAGTACATGTTATATCCCCCAGGTAAGACACGAATTAAAAATCATCGACTCATCTATCTAAATCTAGCTTATTCACCCAGACATTTGATGCAACACAAATTAAGTATAGTTTTGCTTATTTAAGAGTAGTGTGTGTATCATCCATCAATTGATTACATTATTGCTAACAACGCAGGAGCCGCATGTCCTCGTTAACTCTAAGTAACCAACAAAATGTTTTAGATGAAGGCAAAACTGCCGGACATATCTTTTCGAGAAAACTTCACCCAACTGATCTTGACCAAAACCTTCTTGACCGCTCTCGCCTTCTAGAGCAACTCACTAAGCATTCAGAAAGTGATATCACTTTCGTTTCGGCTCCGGCAGGTTTCGGAAAATCAATCTTGCTCAGCCAATGGTATGATCAACTGCAAAGCCAAAATATGCCCGTTGCATGGGTTACGCTCGATAGCCTAGATAACGATCCGTGCAGATTGATGGCTCACATCGAATCTAGTTTTCTTTCAACAATGAAGGCGCAAAACCGATCATTTAGTCAAATAAAGAGCTCTTTAGATACAGATCTTTTTGAAGAACGCTTACAACATCTGAGCAAAATTATTGATGCTGTTGATGAAAAATGTATCTTAATCCTCGATGATTATAGAGAAACGCTTTCACCTTCCTTTGAACAGGTTATTGAATGTTTTTTATCACTACTGCCAAAGAAGCTCCATTTAGTTATCAGCGGTAGATTAAAACCCTTAGCGCTAGTTGGCCAACGATGGGGCGCTAGCAAGATTTCTACAATACCTTCCAAAGATTTACTCTTCGTAGACTCCGAACTATCTAAAATAACAAATGAGCAAGCAACATTTAACTCAAATGAATTACTAGAGAAGACCTGGGGATGGCCGCTTATTGCTCACTTTATTGCTGAGTCAAACGACAATAAAGCTCCGATCGAGACTCTTATAGAAAAAAATCTTTCTTTGCTTAAGGAATACATATCTAGCTCTTTGTTAAATAACTTGTCCGAGACAACTCTAAATACGCTAATCGATACATCTATTCTAGAAGAAATTCCAATAAACCTGTGCAATCAGATCTGCGCTTATGATGAAGCAAGTATGATCTTTGACCAGCTGAGTGCGGTCTATCCATTGATCACTCACTATAAGACGGATTCACAGAGCTACGAGATAAACCCGATTATCCGGAAATGCATGAGATCATTTTTCTCTACTCGCAGACAATCTCGTCAAAATGAGATTTTTAGAATCGTGACAGAATGGCATATAAAAAGAGGGAGAGCTTCTGCAGCACTTCAATTTGCCCTGAACTCCCATTCTTCTGATTTAATTTCTGACGTTATTGAATACTACGGTCCACATACGATCACAATCAAAAGCGGAGCTACCTCGTTGAAGCACTCTCTTGACAATATAGCCAGTGATGAAATTAACAAATCACTTCGTTTGTCGTTAGCTAGAGCTGTAATACTAATAAAAGATGGACATTTTTTAATGGCCAAACAAAAGCTCCAGAAAATTGAATCAAAGCTTGATTGGGATCAAGTATTTAATGACGATCGCGAGGGTTCTGTGCAAGCAGACTATATCGCTAGTAAATATCTCCTAGCACTGTATAAAAATGAGAATTTTAATACGGAATTTCTGGACAAATGCGAAGTGGAAACTCACAAGTACTCCGCATCAGATGGATTAATTGGTTTTATACATGCCCTAAAAAGTCTTTTATATCAGCGCAACTCGAAATTTTCGCGAGCTCAAATGGAGGCAAAGCGTTCTCTATACTATTATAAAGCGGCCAATTCAAATTATGGAATCGCATCTGTTTATTTGATCGAGGGCCTTTGTTACTTTGCCAAAGGACGACTAGAAGCAGCCATGCTGTCCTACAAAGCGGGAAAAAAAATCATAGATGCAGATTTCAGTGATGATCCAGGACTAAATGCAATAGCAGAAACTTTAATTTTCGAAATTCAATATGAAAGAAACGAAGCAAGCTACGACCCAAAAGAATTAGACGTCACGATTGAGAAATTGGAAAAATACGATGGCTGGTTGGACGCATATGTTTCCGCCTACCGACTGAGGGCTTTGTCTGCCCTAGAAACCGCGAATTACGAAGATGCTCACATGTCTCTTGATAGAGCAGCAATATTATCTGAAGAAAGAAGTTTATCAGATGTCGAAAAAATATCTTTCCTACTAAGAACAGATATTTACCTGCATAATTTAGATCTAAAAAGCGCAAAAGCTCAATATAAAGCCTATTTAAGCAGTGACGCCATCTTTAGCCTCGAAGGTCAAGCTCCAAGAATGTGGAGAGAGGCAGACCAATATTATCTGACTTCAGGAAAACTAGCTCTTGCGGAAGGAAATCCTGACATTGCCTTATCTATTGCAAATACTCTCGTTCATGAGGCGAATGCAAATGGCCGAATGCTAAGCGTGACTAGAGGTTATATTCTTCAGTCGCGCGCCTATGACATGCTAAAACAAACCACTGAAGCAAAGAACGCGTTGAGGGCGGCAACGATCCTTTCCTCAGGAGAGAAATATATGCGAGTCTTCTTAGAGGAAGGATTAACTTTGCTCCCTCTTCTTCAATATCTTGTCGATAGTGAGAAGCAAGGAAAGAAAAGAAATAAACTGGGTTTATTTTGTTCTAAATTGATTTCTGCAATTCGAAACGAAGCAAATAAAAAGCAACTCAAAAATACTTTTACTCCCAGAGAAATGCAAATTCTCCAAGGCCTTAGTGCGAGAAATACAAGTAAAGAAATTGCTAGAGAGTTAGCCCTTACTGAAAGCACTATCAAGTTTCATCTAAAAAAGATCTATCAGAAGCTTGGAGTCAGAAAGCGGGACGCAGCAGTTTTGGAAGCACGAAGACAAAAAATAGTGAGCTAGTGAAAATCCGTGGCTTAATTTCTAGGCGAAGATGCCCAGCTGAACAATTATCTATCTGCACAATACGCAATGACTGTCTCACATAAGCATTAGACAGCAAGCTGCTACTAACTGTACTAATTTAATGAAAACTGCACTTTTGTGTGATTGAATTTAAGTTTGTCAGGCCGTCTAATGGTACATCTTATATATCCCCAAGTTGTTATTAAAAATGAATGTTCTGCTGAAAAATTGTCGAGTGCTTGATGTTAATTCTGGATTAGTTACAGAAGCTGATGTGGATGTTAAAAACGGAGATATTCAGACAATCGCTAAAAACATAACCGCGGAGAAGAGTCAGCGTTTGATAGACTTGCAGGGAATCTATCTGTTGCCAGGTTTAATTAGCTGCCATACTCATCTTACAATCGTTTTCCCATTTAACCTAAGTGATCCAAACGAAGATCCAGCCATCTCAGCTCTGAGGGCCTACCGCCGAGGGCAAGATGCTCTGCATGCAGGCGTAACTACAGTTAGAACCGTTGGCGAACTAAACCGGGCTGATCTAGCGCTGAGAAAGGCTTATTCATATGGATGGGTAACTGGGCCGCGAATATTTTCGGCTGGCTTGGGAGTATCTGTTTCGGGTGGGCATGGCCACGGATTTACAGCAGAGGCTGATGGTGTTGATGATTTCAGAAAAAAATGTCGATTGGATCTGCTAGCAGGTGCAAATCACATTAAAATTTTTCTAACTGGCGGCATCGCTCACAAAGATGAGACTTTTAGTGAGAGTCAAATGTGCGATGATGAGATTGAGGCTACAGTACAAGTTGCTAGAAGCAAGGGAACGTATGTTTGCGCACATGTGGGTGATTCAGAACCTATTATGAGAGGAGTTAGAGCAGGCGTGAGATGCTTCGAGCATACCTATAATTTAGATTCCGCCGCCGCAAATGCGATCAAAAAAGAAAATGGCTTCATTGTCCCCACGTTAGGTGTAACCAGATCCAAAGACTGGATGAATAGCCGGGGTTTTGAGGGATGGACTATTTGTAAGGCAGTATCTGCTGGCGGAGATCACTTAGAAAGCATCAAGACAGCAGTTAAGGCGGGCGTAACTCTGGTTAACGGCACCGACATTCCTCCTGGTGACACGGATGATGGCGCATCTATTGTGGTACGCGAAATGGAGCATTGCTTAGCTGCCGGATTAACACCCCTGGAAGTCATACAGACGGCAACCATCAATGCAGCAAAACTCATCAACAGCGATTGCCTTGGCGAAATAAAAGTTGGTAGCAAGGCAGATTTTATTTGTGTCGCATCTAATCCGCTGGAAAACATAAGCCATCTGAGAAATATATGTTTCGTTATGCAAAATGGACTTGTTGTTAGAGATGATCGTGAATGAGAAATTTTAGTCTAGGAATTGATATTGGCGGGACATTTGTAGATGTCATCCTATTTGACTGGGACACCGGAGAACTATTTCTAGAAAAGGATTTAACGACCCCAGAGAATCCAAGTGATGGTGTTTTGGCAGCGATGCGAAAATTAGACATTGGCTTGGAGAGCGCTGAAGTCATTGTACATGGCACCACTCTAGGCCTAAATGCGATCATAGAGCGACGTGGAGCGAAGCCCGGAATCATTACGAACAAGGGTTTCCGTGATATTTTCGAGTTAGGTCGCGGAGATCTCCCTCCAGAACATATGTATGACATTCATTACCAAAGACCAGATCCACTCGTTCAGCGTCGCAACATTTGCGGAGTGTCAGGGAGAGTAAATGTATTTGGAGATGTTGAAGTTGAATTGAACAAACAGGAGATTATCAAAGCGACACAGTATTTAGTAGACGAGCAAGGGCTAAATTCGATAGCAATATGCTGTCTCCATTCCTACAAGAATCCATCACAAGAGAACCAAATCGCGGAGATAATTCGAGAAGCTTTTCCTAACTTACATCTGTCTATCTCAAATCAAGTGATTAGAGAATATCGGGAGTATGAAAGAACTTGCACTACCGTCTTAGACGCATACATACGGCCAATATTCGAGAATTATGTCGACGAGCTCGATCGTGAATTGAGAGGCATGGATTTCGCAGGAAACTTCTTAATTATGAGAAGTAGTGGCGGCACAATGACGGCAAAAATAGCTAAAAGAAGACCACTGGACAGCGTTATGTCCGGCCCTGCTGGAGGCATTGTCGGAGCGAAATACTTAGCCAAAGAAATTGGTCTAGATCACGTATTGACGATGGATTTTGGCGGAACTAGTCTTGATACATGTGTAATAGAGAATGCTGAGCCTAGTGTTATTCACGAGTCTAGGCTTCAGCATCACCCGGTTTTAATACCTTCCTATGATATCCGTTGCATTGGTGCAGGTGGTGGCTCTATTGCCTGGCTTGAAGAAGGAATGCTCCGACTTGGGCCACAGAGTGCGGGAGCTAATCCCGGCCCTATTGCCTATGATCGAGGTGGATCACAGCCAACTTTAACAGATGCTGCACTAATTCTTGGCTTTATCGATCCGGTGAATTTTTTAAATGGGCAATTGCCCCTTAACCTTGAGCTTGCAAAGCAAGGTATTGAAACTGAATTGGCTGCACCAATGGATATTAGTTTAATAGATGCGGCAGCGTTAGTATTTTCAGTATTAATTGCTCAGACCGAAGGGGCCGTGAGGGAAATTACCGTCGAACAAGGAAAAGACTATAAAGATTTTTCTGTGCTAGCCTTTGGTGGAGCAGGCCCACTAGTAGCTCCTTTACTAGCACTAGAAATGGGAATCCCAACGACCATAATTCCAAAAGTACCGGCGGCTTTTTCCGCATGGGGCATGCTAATGTCAGATATCGCTACCGATGTGTCTCGTACCTTTATAGCGGAATTGACAGAAGAACTAATTCCAGAAATAGAAGTTAAGCTAGACGATTTGCAAAATGAAGCAGAAGAAAGCTTAGCCCAACAAGGAATTGCCCTCGATGCGATGGTTATCATTAAAAACTTAGAAATACGTTACGTCGGGCAAGAGCACACAATTAAACTGCAGATCCCCAAAACATACTCGCATGAACTGTTACGAGAGATGTTTGATACCGCCCATGAAAGCCGATACGGTCATTGCACGGCACAGCCCCTGGAGCTTGTCAATCTGAGAGTAACAGGGATCGGCCAATTGAATAAACCATCGCTAAAAAAGGCCTCCTCTAACGTAAAGCAAAAAATTGATGATATCGGTTGCAGCTATCGCGATGCTTATTGTTTTAAAGAAAAAAGCCTTACGACTTTTTCAATATATGTTCGAAGCATATTGCCACAAGGAATTGAAATCGCTGGACCAGCGATAATCGATGAAGGCACATCAACCACTGTTATATATACATCTCAGTCATGCTATGTAAATGAGTATGGTCAGATGATCATAACGACAACTTTATAGTGTTAAAGGAAAGTTAATGAACAGCGCCTCGGTCAGCATAATTCATCAGTATCTCGGATCAGCAGCAGAGGAGATGCGAAGAACACTTATTAGAACCGCATTTAGCCCTGTTATCTATGAAGTTCTTGATTTTGGAATTTCAATTTACAACAAGGATTTTGATCTGATTGCGGACGCTCCAGGCTTGGCATTTTTCCTGGGTGCAAATGACTACGCGGTAAAAAAAGGAATAGAGCACGTGGGCGTCTCTAATCTGCAGAGAGGCGACATCATTGCACTTAACTACCCCTATTGGAGCTCTGCCCATGTCGCTGATGTTGCTTTATTTGCCCCTGTGTTTTTCGAAGAAGAAGCTGAACCTTTCGCGTATACCTGCATAAGAGCTCACTGGCAAGATCTTGGTGCGAAGGATCCTGGCTATGTGCTTGATTCAACCGACATGCATCAAGAAGGATTAATACTGCCCGCGACGAAAATTTACAAAGCCGGCTCGGCCGATAAGGAGATCATTGATTTCATTAAGTTTAATTCCCGCCTCCCCGATACCGTACTTGGTGATCTCGATGCACAAGTAGCTGCTACCAACACAGGAATTAATCGCCTAGTGGAAATAAGAAAAAAAGTTGGCGGCGCTGAAATGGATCAAGCGATGATCGAAATTCTTAATTACGGAGAGCGCGTAACCAAAAACGCACTTCGAGACATGCCAAACGGATGCTGGGAGGCAGAGGATTTTTTAGATGATGATGGTGTCGATGATGAAATTATTCCACTTCGCGTAAAAGTAACCATTAAAGAAGAGCGTTTCATAGTAGATTTTAGTGATAGCCCTAACTGCGTTAAAGGACCAGTAAATATCCCACTAGGATTGACCCAAACACTTTGTAAAGTAGCTTTAAAAATACTAACTACTCCCAATCATCCCAGCAATGCAGGATGCTTTAGGCCTTTAGAGGTGATCGCACCACCAGGAAATTTATTTCATGCTGTATACCCAGCAGCCACATACACCTTATGGTCAGCCATGGTTGCGCTGGAGCTGATTTTTAAGGCACTAGCAAAAGCAATGCCGGACAAAGTAGCGGCTTGTTCAGGAGGAGACGTGCCTGGCTTTCTGATGTACGGAGAAGACCCTGATACCGGCAGAATATATTCGATTAGCAATAACGAGCCTGTTGGCTGGGGCGCATCAAAAAGCCACGATGGGGCTAATGCATTAAACCATGTATCAACTACTATGGTAAGAAATACCCCAATTGAGGTGCTTGAATCTATTACGGGAATGCAATTTGATAAGATTGAAATCTGTTGCGACAGCGGTGGTCCCGGTCAGTACAGGGGTGGAGCAGGAATCCGTAGAGATATTAAATTCATTTGGCCTGGACATTTTTTATCGATAACAAAAAAGAGTAAAACTCCGCCCTGGTCCTTAGCAGGCGGAGGATCAACTAAGCCCAACGCCATGCATTATTTCCCAGATACCGAGAAATCTGTCTCGACGGGGACTTATAGAACAGATGTACAAGTAGATGAAAGAGTCATAAGTATATCTGCTGGAGGTGGCGGCTATGGACACCCTGAGATAAGAGATCCTAACCTTGTACTAGAGGATGTTTTAGACGGTTATGTTTCTAAAGAAGCCGCCGAAAAAATCTATAAGGTGGCGATAGATGGCACGCGTGTGGATCATGAAGCCACGGCTAATCTGCGCCGAGAATACAATTAATTAAGCTCTAAGGTGCGGTAGAAAGCAAAAATGAAAGAACGAGTCAAGATGTGACGAATTATCAACCAGGGGATGACTTCGCAACGAAGCCTGTTCCAGAAATAAATCGAGTCTCCGCCTACAAGATTGCTATTATTATTATAGGTGGAACCATCGCAGTTCCAGGATTTTTAATGTCTTCCCAAATAAGCAGTGGAGCCGGCTTTTATCCAGGTTTAGTGAGTTACGTCTTGGGCTGCCAAGTATTAGCGATCACTGGAATTCTTGCTGGCATCGTCGGTGCAAAGTCCAAACTCTCGACATATCTCATACTAGGTTATTCATTTGGAAAGAAAGGATCAAAAATTGCAAATACTCTAATCGCACTTGTAATGTTTTTTTGGTTTTCCATTTTGTGCAATCTATTTGGTCAAGCGGTGCATGAAATTATTCTAATAGTAATGAATCTAAATATTTCTAAGCAACTGTTTGCGTTGATGGGCGGTTTGGTAATGCTTTTAATAGCTCTATATGGGTTTAGCGCACTTGGAAAAATGGCAGCAGTTATGATACCTGTCCTCTTTTTAATTTTGTCCTACGGTGCGATTAGTGCGCTGATTAATGGTGAATTAACTCGGCTTAACGAACCTGGTACAGGACAATTGGGTATAGGTGCGGCTACTTCAATTGTTATTGGTGCTTACAGTGGAGGAATCGTCACCTTACCAGACTATCTAAGATATGCTAAGAATCTCAAGAGCGCTCTCGTCTCAGTTTATATCGCGTTAGGAATTTCCTTCCCTACGGTTCTTACTATTACTGCCATTCCAAGTGTGCTTTCGGGGGAACAAGATTTAATTAAAATTATGCTTTCAATGGGTGTAGGCTTTAGCGCACTTATCGTATTAATTTTTTCTACAATGTCGAGCAATGTTGGGATGATATATTCGGTCGGCCTTGCAATATCGGCATCATTTAATCAAATTAAGTTTTGGCAAGCAGTTGGATTAGTAGGTGGATTCGCGACACTCCTTTCAATATTTGATGTGGTTTCACTTTTCATTCCCTATATAAGCATCCTCGGAATATCCATCCCGAGCTTATGCGGTATCTATATTTGCGATTTCTTTATAATAAATAAAAGAGACTATTCAACTGAAAAAATGCATGTGCTTCCAAATTATAATTACTCTGCATTTATTTCATGGGGAGTCGGATTCCTTGTCGGCGGTTTAAGTAATAAGGGATTAATATCATTAACAAACGTATCTGCATTTGACTCAATGATGGCCGCCGCCATCTGTTATTGCTTAATCTATCTAATGAGACAAAAACAGTTCGTGGCTAAATAGGCAACCGATGCTCTTAGTGATCGCGAGACATCAAATGACGGAGATCTTGTAAAGCCGCAATTAGTGCTTCAACGTCCTCTGGGGTATTGTAAAAATGCCATGCGGTGCGAATGTTATTGTCCCTAGTCGTCGTTATAATTCCTCTTTTTTCTAATTCGCTGACAACTTTTGCTCCATCAACAGACTTTATAGCTACCTGGGCAGCTCTGTTTTCAGATCCCAAGGGTGTTGCTAAAACAAAACCTTCTTCAGCTAACCTACCAACAACCAGACTAGTAATGTAAGAGATCCAGTTCTCCACGTTATTTATTCCAACACTTTTAATTAAGTTTAAGCCCGAAAGACTCTCATATATAGCCGGGACACTTGGTGTTCCAATCTGGAATTTAGATGCATCAGTAGCCTCCTCATGCGCTTCAATTTCCATTTCATAAGAAGGCTTTTGTCCAAACCAACCCGTCAAGGTCGGATGCAAGTTCTCTAACAAACCTTCCTTAACATAAAGGAATCCTACACCAGCAGACCCAAGCAAAAATTTAACAGCTCCCGCTACATAGATATCAATGTCAAGTGCGCTGACATCAATTTCTCGTGTTCCACAGCCCTGATAATCATCCACTAAGTAAAGCGCGTTAACATTTCCTACTAGATCCCCTAAACCTTCAAGATCAAGCCGATGTCCATTTTTGTAACAGACATGCGAAACTGATATCAAGCCTACATCGTTATCAATTGCGTCTACTACATACTCTGGACGGATCAATCCGTCTCTATCAGGCGGTATCCTTACTATTTCTGCTCCGCGCAATTTTTGAGCATGCCAGAGTTGCGCGACTGAAGGAAAATTATAGTCATCTGAAATAATTTTGCGCTTATTCTGCCAATCTATACTTGTAGCCAACACCCCTAGTCCCTGGGTGGCAGAAT
>CAJXCR010000041.1 GCA_913051825.1 uncultured Halieaceae bacterium | reverse complement strand
AAATATGTTCTTAATTCATCGGGACGCAACCTAAGTATGTTAGTGGAAAAATCGGGAACCTTTAATCCTGCGTTTTTGCACCCGGATGATATTTCTCTTCTAGGTTTGGAAGACGAGTCTATGATTAAGATAGAATCTCAGGACGGGGTTATTCCAGGTATCGTGATTGCAAACAAAAGAATAAAAAGGGGTGTTATTTCAATGTACCACTGTTGGGGTGATAACCCTTCTGACGACGAAGAATCCGTTCAAACTATTGGTTCAAATACGAATAGGTTACTTGATAATCGGCGCAATAATCAGCGCTATACGGGAGTGGTGCGGCAAAGTGCTATTCCTGTCCGCGTGGTAGCCGCCTAATTATGTTAGTTAGCATCCTCTTGAGTATTATCCCAACCTTGGGGCCAGCTATCTTCTAGTTTACGAAGATGACTGAATAGAGCTCTTATCCTGGCAGATTGGCGCAAATCTTTGTGATGCATTAGCCAGATGTGACCCCATAGCACTACTTTGGAGTCTGGAGGACGAACTATTTCTCTATCGTCACCGATACTAAAAGCACCCGGATCCTTACTAAAGACGTAGCATGGCAACAATGAAGCGCCAAGCTTTCCTCTAACAGCTGCAGTAGCCATTGCTATGCTGTTACAAGTATGACGCGCCTTCAGATAGCGTTCAGTAAGCTCTACTTCGTCTTCCTCTATTAATTTTTTTGATCTTGGCAAGATTTTGTATTCTTTTATAAGATCGTCAGACACTCTTATGAAAGTTAGGTTTTCGCCATTCTTTTGAGAAGCAGAGAGAAGATCTTTGTGAACGTAGGTTGATAAAGATAGACGACCCAGCTTACTCCCCACTACACCCTTAGGTGGTCTGCTGCCATTTCGCAATCCACGTATAGACAAATCTGCTTCACGCCGTGATAGATCAGGCATACTCTCTGAGCCAAATATATCTAGCTTTATTTCAGGATATTGTTCAGCAAATTGAGCTAGCGCGGATAAAATAAATCCGGACTGAGGTGCGCTGTGAAGGTTAACTCGTATAGAACCTTCCATAACGGTATCTCCACCGGCAATACTTCGTTCGGCGTCGATAAGCAGATCTTCTACATGCTTTACCGTGGGCAATAACTTTTCTGCTAGTGCGGTTACCTTGAAGCCTTCTGGGGTTCTATCGAAAAGCTTACCCCCAATTTGTTCTTCAAGTTCATCTAAACGGCGGCTGACGGTTGTATTGCTTACACCAAGCTTAACCGCCGCCATCCGCGTGGAGCCATGTCTGGTAAGTGCTAAAAGTACCTTTAAATCTTCCCAGTTCATCTCCTTAGCCCTTTACATGGTTGAATAATGTCCTATTTAACCACAGAGAATTTACTTGATGACAAGTTCTCCGCCAGACTGCGATGAACAGGTCATGCTTGTCCTGCTTCCACCCTCTGGCACTACCTTGAAGGTTAATGTGGTTAAGCCTTTAAAGGTCTTGGTTCTTTTAAGTCTTACTAATGAATCCTCACCATGCTTTGACTTTAATGCTGCTTCGCAGTCATTCAATAGCTTGTTTTTGTCGGCGGCAAGAGCGGAAAGAGATCCGGTCAAGGTGACAGTAACAGCTACTAATAGTAATAGGCGGCCCAATTGTTCAATACATGTAAACTTCACTTTATTGCTCCTTTTAAGCATAAATTACGATGAATAAAAGAAGAATAATGATTTTATATTAAATACACAATAAACTAATTTAAATCTAATCGTTCCAAAAATGCAACACCATTGCCATATTACCTTCATGGCGGATTGGACAAGACTAAGCACCCCGCAATATTAATCGACCCTAAGAATTAACTTGTAGCGAAGAAGTCAGCGCGAGGCATACCTTCGTCATCGTAGACCGGCCCTCTTAAGTCTGTTTGATATTTGTAAATTTCAGATTCGATGACTCCAACTTCATCAAATATCCCACGGGTTTTCCAGTAGGCATCGCTGGAAAAATGTGCTGCCAGACTCTCCTCGTCATCAAACGCCTCAAAGACATGGATTTTACTGGGGTCTTGATAGTCCGGAGACCAGTCATATCGCTGACAGCCCGGTTCGTTGCGGGAAGCCTCATTAAAAGGTGCGATGTCCATTAATATCTGATCTCTCTTCTCTGGAGCCACATGTAAAAAGCCCGCGATAAGTATTCTCATTGGATTGATTTTCTCCCTATTTTTTTGATTAAAAAAAGGCTCGATTCTATTCTATGTTCGGATAGCCCATCCATGTATTGCCATCGAGTTTGCCAGGGTTGGTTGAGATTAAATCAAAACGTCTAACCATATATAGCCATTTCTCCTCACTATAGACGCATTCATCATTATATACCCCGACGAAATTAAGTGCTTTACCCTCTGCATCGACAACTTGTTCATCGACATAAACCCGGCAGGTAGCACGATCTCCATTCACTTCTATTATTTCACCACTCATTCTCTGATATACCACTGGCAAGCCCGACAGTGCTCCTTCCCATGCGGCAACTATGGCTTCTCTACCTTCCATCCAATTACCAAGAAGATACCATCTAGCTTCTTCATGCCATAGAGAACCCCAATCAACTGGATCTCGTCGGATAATGGCATCGCAGTAACGTGCATTCAATTTTCTTATTGCAGATTCTGCTTCAATGTTCATGCTTAAGACTCCATCGCTGCGGCAACATGTTGCTCAATTTCACCAGGAGTTGGATTTCTCCTAAGAGTTAAACCTCCGTTAACCTGAAGATTCTGTCCCGTCATATAACACTCATCACTCGCTACAAATACAGCGGCGGCAGCGATATCTTCCGAAGTATTTAATCTTCCCAAGGGATATTCTTTTAGGAAGGCGTCAAGTAGCCCCGGTGTTTCAAGATGCGGTGCAGCCATGGGAGAGGGAGTTAAGCCAGGCGAGATAGAATTGACACGAATACCACGATGACCAAATTCGTCTGCGACCCCGCGCACAACGTGGTCTATCCCGGCCTTGGTTCCTATATAAGCATGATGATTGCCGACTAGTATTGTCGCAGTGGCCGATGAAATTTGGATGATAGACGCGCTGTTGCTCATCTCACCCACGAGTACCTGCATAAATTGATAAGGCCCTTTAAACTGAAGATCCATCATTTTTTGTAAATCTTCTTCCGGTGTTTCTTCAAACGGCACCAACAGGCCCCATCCTGTACAGTTGACTGCAATGTCTAGTTTTGAATAGGTTGATTTTATAGTGGTGACTGAATGCTTTATGTCTTCCATTCGAGTAATGTCACACTCTATGGCCAACCCACTAATTTCATCGGCTAGCTCTCCCAGCACATCCATATGACGCCCACCTACAATGACTGTGGCTCCTTCCTCGGCAAATCGTCTGGCAATGACCTGTCCCATATTATCTTTTCCTGCCGCACCTAAGACCCATGCTACTTTTCCGGATAGCCGCTCTGCCATATCGAAGTTCCTCAAAATTAGTGTTCCAGTGGGGTCCTGACATTACCACCGCTTGATGAGAAAAAAAAGTTTGAAGTTTATTTATCGATTAGGCTGATGCTACGATGTAAACTTGTAAGTTAATCAGACAAGTTGGTAAGGAAATATAATGTCTAGTAGGTTTGACGGAAAGCATTGCCTAGTGACGGGAGCGGCAGGAGGTATCGGTTCTAGTGTAGCAAAACAACTAGCTAATGAAGGAGCCAAGTTGACCCTCGTGGATCTCGATATGCCAGCTCTAGAAAATCTTGGTGAAGCATTACGTGCAGAGACCTCAATCTCAGAGTCACACATTCTCTTAAAGGCGGCCGATGTTTCTAAGGTTTCCGAAGTCAGTGCTTATATTGACGCTTCAGTTGAAAATCATGGACCTATAGATTGTTTTCACAATAATGCTGCCATTGAGGGACCGGTGTCATTTATTGAGGAGCATTCAGTAGAGGATTTCGATCGGGTAGTTGCTGTAAACATCCGTGGAGTGTGGCTGGGACTTAAGTTTGCTATACCTCATTTTGCTTCCAAGGGAGGTAGCATCGTGATTACCTCATCGGTCGCTGGTACTATAGGAAGTCCCGGGCAGTCGGCTTATGTGACAAGTAAAACAGCTGTCATTGGTATTATGCGCACTGCTTGTCTCGAGCTTGCAGAGCGAAATATTCGCGTAAACACAGTTCATCCAGGGATGGTAGATACAGGGATGGCCCGCAGAATTGCGCAGCAAACAGAGCTGGGTGAAGATGGGTTTGTTGATTGGGTAACGGCGACCATACCACTTCGCAGGTATGCCACACCCAATGACGTGTCGTCCATGGTGTGTTATTTGTTCAGCGATGAGGCCAGCTATTGTAATGGTTCGGAGTTTTTTGTTGATGGTGGAATAAGGGTTGGTAATGGCTAATCTAGGGCGAGTTCAGGATATGGTGGCGGTTGTTACTGGTGCGGCTACTGGAATAGGTTTTGCTTCCTCCAAGGCGCTGCTTGAAGAGGGTGCGACCGTAGTAATGACCGACATTGATGAATCTAATTTAAATAGAAGCTATAAAGAATTGTCCGCTCTTGGCTTAAGCGTCTCAAGTTCGCTTTTAGATGTTACCGACGAGAATGCGTGGCAAGTTATCATGGATAGAGTCATTAAGGACTATGGTCGTCTAGATATTTTATTGAATAACGCTGGAGTGGTCTCTCATAGCTTACTAAAAGATCAAGACATGGATGCCTATCAGCGAATCGTCGACATTAATGTCAATGGTGTATTCCTTGGAAGCAAATCCGCGATACTAACGATGAGAGCGAATGCCGGTGATGATCCGCCTAGAGGCTCTATCATAAATATGTCGTCCATTGGAGGGCAAAGGGCAATCCAAACGGTGGGCGCCTATTGTACGAGCAAGGCAGCGGTTGCCAACCTTACCAAGGCACTGGCCATAGAGTGTGCTGAGAAACGTGAATTTATTAGGGTCAATTCCATTCATCCAGGTAATACGAAGACCTCGATGACAGAAACGATTTATGGTGATGAGTATTTCGAGGATGAAGCCAATTATAAGTCTGTGCCCTTAGGTGGTCATGGTATTCCAGAGGATGTGGCAGAGGCAGTGGTATATTTGGCTTCCGATGAGGCTCGAATGGTCACTGGTAGTGAATTGACCATCGACGGTGGTCTTTCAGTAATACTGGCAGGTAGAAATTAAAATGCGATTTAAAGGAAAAACGGCAGTTGTTACCGGAGGAACATCGGGAATTGGTAAGGAAACGGCATTGCGGCTGGTAAAAGAGGGTGCTGAGGTGCTTTTTACTGGCAGGGATGAGTCTAGAGCAGAGCAGGCACTTCAGGAGCTTGAGAAGCTTGGTGGCCGAGCATATTTTCAACAGCAAGATGTGACTAAGACAGAAGATTGGCTGCGAGTAGCAGAGCAGGTAGACAAAACCTTTGGTCGTTTAGATGTGCTCGTAAATAGTGCTGGCGTGTTTACCTATGGCGCGATTGAAGATACTACCTATGAAGAATTCAAAAACGTATGGCGTAGCAATGTCGATAGTGTGCTTTTGGGAATGAAACACTTGCTTCCATTGCTCGAACAAGCTTCTGGTGTCGCATCAGTTGTCAACGTCAGTTCTCTCTCCGGAGTGATGGGGCACCCAGACTGTGTTTGCTACTGCACCAGTAAAGCGGGTTCTTTGATGCTAACGCGTGTAATGGCCTTAGAGGCAGCACCAAAAGTTCGAGTGAATGCGGTTGCACCTGGGCCTGTGTGGAATGAATTGCTGGAGCGAGCACATGCAGGGCAGGATAAGGAAGAGATGCAGGAATATTACCGAGAGTCACAGCCGATGAAATTTCTCGGTGACTCAAGTGATGTCGCAAACGGAATTTTGTATCTTGCTTCCGATGCAGCTAGGTATGTGACGGGTACTATTTTTCGAATTGATGCTGGTAGGGGTGCTGATTAAGCAATCACGAAATAGCGTCAGCTGTTAAGAATAGTGACTCCTGACACTCCTGGTGCTCCATACACTTGAGCGTATCCGGTCTTTGGAGAAGCTTTAACCTGCCTGCTCCCTGCAGTGCCTCTTAGCTGAAGACAGAGCTCATGAACTTGCCGCAGACCTGAAGCACCTATTGGCTCACCGTTGGCAATACACCCTCCATCAGTATTTATTGGAAGTTTTCCATCTAAATCAGTCTCTCCTTGAGCCAACATGTGTTCTTGCTCTCCATCTTCGCACAGCCCGTTTTCCGCCATGTGCATTATTTCTGCGCCGGATTCTGTATCCTGAATTTGCGCGACGTCTATGTCACCAGGCCCTATCCCTGCTTCTTCGTAAGCCGCCTTTGACGCATCCTGAGTCACAGTTTTCTGGTCCTCTATTGCTTTGCTTGGGCTGAATACCTCGAGGGTGCCAAAGCGGCGGGTTCTCATCAGGCAAGAAGCCACAAATATAGGTGTCTTGGTGTATTTCTCCGCATCTGATGCGGGACAGACAAGTAGAGCTACCGCACCCTCTGACGGGGAGCAAAACATATATTTTCTAAGCGGGTCATTGACCATTTGGGATGTGAGAATTTCATCTATAGAAATGGGTGTTTTACGCCATGCGTTTGGATTCAGAGCTCCATTTCTAAATGCTTTTTCTGCAACACGAGCAAGGGTCATTTCAGTAATTCCATAATCATGCATATAGCGTTGGATTTTCATAGCAAAAAATTGCGTTGTTAAAGCAAATCCTTCTTCCCCATACCAATTACCTAATCCCCACTCTTTTGGGTTTACCTTAAAAGCACCTCTAGCATGTTTGTCAAATCCACAAACCAACCCCAATTTTCCGGCGCCTGAGCGAATTGTATTGCAGGCCGCAGCAAGAGCACTGCCGCCGGTAGCGCATCCATTTGCTACATTCATGAAAGGAATCCCTGTCAAACCGAGCTCGCTAACAAGCGTGTCCGCGTTTCCAGCGTCTGTACTTCCACCAAAAGCAAAATCGACGTCATTCCAAGCAACATTCGCTTCTTTAAGTGCATCAGAAACTGCGATAGCACACTGTTGAAGGCCAGTTTTATCTGGTGTTCTGCCAAAGGGATGTATCCCTAGGCCAATGATAGCGACGTCTGTGCTCATTTCGTATCTCCGTGTGGTGTGAATCCGTATCCAATTATCTCGGTACCATCGGCATCACAATAGAGTTGTTCGAATGCTAACTTAAGATTTTGTCCAATGTGAGGTGTTTGCTGTGCATTGTAAAAGAGCCGACTTATAACTCTAACTTCACCGGGAAGCTCGACATAGCCCAAGGTAAAAGGTTCGAACGGGTTCCCATCAGATGGAGGGAATGGGGGACTAGCGGGAGGAAATCTCTGCACGGTCCAGCTCCATAAAATTCCTTCTGTACTGAGGTGAAATCGATCCTGTTCATCATGACTACAGCGAGAGCATCTCTGAGCAACTGGAAAACTTACGTTACCGCAAAGGGCGCAGCGGCTGCCCCATAATCTCGGTGAAGAAGCTGGCCAGTCAAATAAGTTAGCGTCGACTGGTTTTTGATTTGGCATGCTACTTTCCTATCTAAAATACCCGAAAAACGGAACGTTCGGTTTTATTCGAGCCTATAGTATAGTGGGAGGTTAAGCAGTCAAGCTTTAGAAGGGGGTTTTACAATGCATGAATCTTATTGCGACGAACGGCAAAGTCTCGTGGACATTACTCGACGTCTAGTCGACCTGAATACCTCTGGAACCACTGATAGTGCTGATCAACCAGTTAGGATGGCCACCAGTATCTATTGTGACGAGAATCTTTTTGAAAAAGAGAAGAAAGAGATCTTTTTACGTGAACCACAGTTAGTCTGTTTTTCTTCGGATCTGCCTGAGAAGGGTTCTTACCTTTGTTTTGACGATCTAGACATTCCAATGATCTTAGTCAGGGATAATTCAGGCCAGGTGAGGGCTTTTTTAAATGCATGTAGCCATCGAAATGCGCGTTTGCGTGAAGGATGCGGTGTAAGCAAGCACTTGACCTGTCCCTATCACGCTTGGCGATTTAGCTTAGAAGGAAACTTAGAGTCTGTGTATAAAGCTGAGACTTTTGGAGAAATTGACCCAGAAAAATATGGACTCACTCAACTTCCAGCTGAAGAAAAGTATGGTCTCGTTTATATCTGTCCTGATCCTGATGGAAAAATAAATATTGATGATCAATTAGGTGAGATGGCTAGTCTTTTCGATTCATGGAATTTAGGTTCGATGACTCTCATTGATACCCACGAATTTGATATGCAGTCAAATTGGAAATTAGCCTTGGATACTTTTTGTGAAGGCTACCATTTTTCGCCACTACACCGTGAATCAGTCGGAGATTACGCGTTGGGAAATATAAGTGCATTTGATTGCTTTGGACCCAGTGGAATTAACCACAGGTTGGCTTTTCCAAATAAATGGCTAACAGAGCTATCTGGAAAGCCTGAGTCAGAATGGGGTGATGCGAATGAAATTTTTAAGAATTTTCAGCTCGTGCATTATCTTTATCCAAATGTTTCTCTACTCATTTCTCCAGATGCGTGTGAATTCTTTAGAATATATCCAGGAAAGCGAGTTGGTGAGCATGTTACTCGATATTCGTGCTACTACAGAGGGCACGTTCCTTTGGAGACCAAGGAGCAGCGGCAGGAAGCACAGGATCATTTTAACTTTATTGTAAAAGTTGTCGCTGATGAAGATTATTGGGTAAGCGGTAACCTCCAAAAGAATATGAACACAGGATTGAGAACAGTGACCACTTTTGGACGTAATGAACCCGCTCTGATTAATATGCATACGGGTATTGCAGCTAAACTAAATGTAGATGTTTCTGCCTCGACTTAAGATCCTTTAAACTAGGAAGATGCTTGTGAATAAGATTATAAAAAGCAGTTAGGAGAAAAATCTATGACTAGCAGTTTGGCAGGGTTCGATTTTTTTAGCGAAGAACATCTTCGTAATCCTCATCCTGGCTATGAGTTAGCTAGAAATGAGAGCCCGGTTTATAAGATTCCTGGACAGGACGCTATTTGGGTATTTGGGTACGATGAGGTACTCGAAGCGCTAATGAATCCAAAGGTTTTTTCTAGCAAAAATCGTGAAGCTCTTTTGGGAAACGCAATCTACGATCCTAAGTGTCAGGAGATATTTGAACGTGGCTGGCCGCAGGTTGATACCTTATTGACCAACGATCCGCCGTCGCATACTCGATTTAAAAAACTGGTAAATAGAGCGTTTACGCGGGAACGTGTCGATGGAATGGAGGAATATCTCTTAGAGGTTATAGATAATTTAATAGATGGTTTTATTGATCGTGGACAATGTGAATTAGTGGAGGATTTTGCTATCCCTCTCCCCTGTAACGTGATTGCTGCCGAGTTAGGTGTTCCTCAAGAAGACGTTACCATGGTTAAAGAATGGTCTGATGCCTTTATAGCGCTCATCGGCAGTGAGATGACTCCGGATCAAAAGGCAGAACAGGCAGAGATGGTGGTTAAGTTTCAGCACTACATGATGGCTAGGCTAGATGAACGTCGATCCGATCCAAAGGATGATATGTTGACAGCTCTGCTAAATGCTAGAGTTGACGACGAGCGGCCACTAGATGACAAAGAGCTTCTTTCTGTTTCTCAGCAAATTCTGGTGGCCGGCAATACTACAACTACACATATGATTACCGGGGGAGTGCTAACCCTAATCGAGAATCCCGATCAACTTGAAAAAATCAGAGAGAAGCCAGAACTTATTCCTAATATGGTTGAAGAGCTACTGAGGATGCAGACCCCGACTCAAGCTATGTGGCGAAGAACAACGGAAGATACCGAGCTTGGTGGTGTAGAAATACCAAAGGATAGCTTGTTGATGCTTGCATTTACCTCCGCAAATAGAGATCAAAAGCATTTCCATAATCCTCATGGCTTTAATGTTGAACGTGACTTTACTAGCGCTCATGTCGCATTCAGTCGCGGGGTTCATACCTGTATTGGTATGATGCTCTCGCGTAAGGAGCTTGTTTGTGCATTCAGACGAATAGTGGAGAGGCTTGAAAATATGCGGCTGGATACCTCAAAGCCTGCGCCGCAATATATTCCGAGTCTTATTTTTAGAGGTCTTGAGACGTTGGATATAAAATTTGATAAGCGTGGGAAGAGCTAACCTATGAAAGGAAAAAGAAAAGATGTCTACTTGGTTTGCGGTGGTAAGTATCATGATTTTGATTTTGCACGACTAGAATTATTAAAACTGCTCGCTGAGCACGATGTGATTAGAGTAAAAGTTGCGAATGATTATCGAGACATTGATGGCATGTGCTCGTCAGATTTATTGGTTACCTATACCTGTGATGAGGTTCCTGACAAGGAGGGGCAGGTGGCGCTTCAAAACTTTGTGGAGGAGGGAGGAAAGTGGTTTGGCTTGCATGCCACAAACTCTGTTCTTACTTGGGTGAGTCATGACCCGCCTTTGCTTAGAGCGCCGCGTGATGAAGTGACGTTCATGGAGACCCTAGGAAGTCAGTTTTTGGCTCATCCCCCTGTTGAGAGCTACAAAGTTGAGATCTCAGACCCAGATCACGATCTGGTGGCAGGAATCGCGCCGTTTGATACCGTCGATGAGCTTTATTTGTCCGAATATCATGGGAAGCATCACTGCTTAATGCATACTCATTTTAACGGGCATGTCGATGCATTTGAGGATGGAGATTGGACAAATGATGACGCTCATCCAGTTTTCTATCTCAAATCACTTGGCCAGGGTGAAGTCTTGTATCTGACCCTCGGCCATTGTCGTTCAACCTTTGATATGCAGCCTTTGATAGAGGAATATCCTGAGATAGAACGCTGTAGTTGGGAATTGCCTCAATATTATGAATTACTTCGACGGGGTATAAAGTGGGGTATCAGCTAACTGCGCCGGCATTGTCCTGAGGTGGTGTCTATCGTAAAGGTCAGATATTCTTTAATCAGGTGCTAGCATCACCTTGCAGTGATCGTTAGGATGGCGCAGGTCCTCAAAAGCTTGAGCGAAGTCATCATATCCCACGGTACCAGTGCACATGTCAGCCACATCAACTCTATCTGAGGCCATCAGCCCTGCAATAAATTCAAAATCTTCTTTGTGATAGGAGAGGACGAATCGTACAACAAGTTCTTTGGCCATGGCTGCCGCTGGTACGAAAAAATCCTGTCTTGTGCAGAATCCCACTACAATTACTTCCGAACCATATGTTGCAAACTCTATTGATTCGGCGATCATGCCGGGAATTCCAACACATTCGAAAATAATATCCGGCTCAGCTCCCGAAATCTTCAAAAATTCAGCGCTGAGATCGTCTACTTCATTAGGATTGATAGTGGCTGTTGCACCATACTTTAATGCTGTAGTGTTCCGTAGCTCTTCTGGTTCACTCACCACTATGTTGTAACCACCCATAAATCTGCACCAGTAGGCCACCGCTAGTCCCACGGGTCCGGCGCCAACGATCAAGATGTTTTTTGCATTTACGCCGCTGGTCATTTTAACGGCGTGTAATCCAACTGCCATTGGTTCGATGAGCGCGCCTTCTATCCAGTCAACACTCTCGGGTAAGATAATAGAATTATGAGTGTCAACGCACACATAATCTGCAAATCCACCCGGTTCTTGCATTCCAACAATGCTAATTTTCGCGCACTGCCAGGGTCGACCTAGGCGACACGGAATGCAATTTCCGCAGGTGTGGAAGGGTATCCCGGTTACCTTGCTCCCAGTTTTCCACTTTGAATCCACCTTAGATCCTGCCGCAACGATTTCTCCTACATATTCATGGCCAGGTACGGTTCCTATCGCTAATGCACCTTCGTGATCTTCAGTTCCATGCAGATCGGTACCACAGATTCCACAACGTTTTACTTCGATCACTACTTGATTAGATCCAGGTGTTGGATCCTTCACCGACTCTATGCTCAGTGGTTTTCCAGCTCCTTTGAATACCGCTGCTTTCATGTAAGCTACCTAAGTTAGACATCTCGAGATAGACTAGCACAGAAATTATTGCTGTAGCTGTTTTTTGCTCATAGCTTGTATAAACTACAGCACAAAGATGAACTATTCATTTAGCCGAAGGGGATTTTAAAATGGGAGCTTCAGATTTACCATCTCCAAAGCCGGGAACTGCTCGTTGTCACGGCACTCCTTACAGTGAAATGATAGCAGCTGATACGAGAGATGTTCCGGATATTCTCGCGACTGATCGATACCGTTATTTAGGTGATGAAGATCTTGCCGTTGATCGATATGTGAGCGCTGAGCATTTCAAACTTGAAGCAGAAAGGATGTGGCCAAAGGTTTGGCAGATGGCTTGTCGGTTAGAAGAGATACCCTATGTGGGTGATTATATCGTTTACGAAATCCTGAATTTCTCGGTAATAGTTGTTCGTACCAAAGAAGATCAAATTAAAGCTTACTACAACTCGTGTTTGCATCGTGGTCGGCAATTAGTCACCGAAAATGGCAATGGCAGAGCTTTTACTTGTCCTTATCACGGATTCTCTTGGAATATTGATGGAACGATTCGGTACATTCCTTGTGAATGGGATTTTCCGCATCTAAAAGATAGAGATATGCATTTACCTGAAGTGCACTTGGATATATGGCAGGGTTTTGTCTTTGTAAATTTTGATGAAAATCCGATATCTCTTCAGGAATATTTAAGTCCTCTGGATAAAGATTTTGCTCGTTGGGATTTAGAAGGGTGTACAAAAATAGTGCATGTGGCGAAGATTGTTCGTGCTAACTGGAAAGTCGTATCAGAGGCATTCATGGAGTCATTTCATGCAATGCAAACACATCCTCAGATAGCGCCTTTTACTGCAGATACCAATGCTCGTTATGATATTTTGGGAGAGCACACTAACGCAAATATTGCGCCAATGGGTGAACCCAGTCCCTTTATCTATAAGAGCGTCGAGGAGAAGCCCAGTGATCAAGATATTCTTGATACGTTAACCTCTTTATCGGGAAGGGTGACATCAGAAGAAAAGTTGATGCTGCCTGCAGGGCAGTCCGTTCGAGCCTTCATGGCAGAGAGTAGTCGACAGAGCTTCCACGAAGAAGATGGACATGATTACAGCGATCGCTGTGATGCTGAAATGTTAGATGCGCTCGTTTTTAATGTCTTCCCAAATTTTTCGCCTTGGGGTGGCTTTCCTCCGAATGTCGTTTATCGTTGGAGGCCAAACGGTTGGGATGTGGACTCGACTATTATGGAAGTGATGATGCTCAAACGTAATCCTTCAAATGGTGAAGAGCTGCCAGTTGCGGACATTAATTGGCTTGATGAAGATCAAGATTGGGCCTCTGCTGAAGAAGTAGGTGCTCTTGGACCCATTTTTGATCAAGATATGGCCAATTTATCTTACGTTCAAAAAGGAATGAAGGCCTCTCACAGAAAGAAAGTTAGTTTGGCCAACTATCAGGAAGTCCGCGTGAGACATTTTCACCAGATTATGGATCGTTACTTGTATGACAGTTAAGAAATGACGACCTTGTCAAAAAGATGGTCCACAATAATTTTTATTTAAGCTTTTATTAAGAGCTATGGAATATAGCCGGATAGAAGCTGTGCTTTCTGTTCTTAACAAAATATTTTGAGGTCTTTCATCGTCAAACGACTTTTGTTTTTTTGAAACTAGAGCGACCTGTATGCTAGGCTTTGCAGCGAATTTTTAGAGCTTTTAAAAAAATGCAGTTGAAACTAACACCGCGTCTCGAGAGTTTTCAAGAAGAAGTCAGAAATTTTTTATCTAAAGAGTTAGAGCCAGAGATGGTCTCAGCTGTTAGATCTACGACCACGGTTTGGGTGGAGAGAGAAGCGATGCTGTCCTGGCAGCGTAAGTTGTCGAAGCGAGGATGGGCGGTTCCTCACTGGCCTGAACAGTTTGGCGGGACCGATTGGAGCCCAATGCAGCATTACATATTCGAAGTCGAATGTGCTCGTGCAAATGCACCGGAGCTCACCGCAATGGGAGTGAAGATGGTTGGCCCCGTTATCATTAGATTTGGTTCTGACTGGCAAAAAGAGCAGTATCTTCCGCGAATTGCGTCTGGAGATGATTTTTGGTGTCAGGGTTTTTCGGAACCTGGTTCAGGATCTGATTTAGCGAGTTTGTCTTGCCGAGCGGAACGAGAAGGTGATGAATATATCTTAAATGGAAGTAAACTTTGGACGACGGATGCGCATCATGCGAATCGGATATTTGTGTTAGTTCGAACTAGCAATGAAGATAAGCCACAGAAAGGAATTAGTTTCATTCTACTAGATCTCGATACGCCAGGGGTAAGCGTGACGCCAATAATATCGGCTAGTGGCGATCATGAGGTTAATCAGGTTTTTTTTGAAGATGCGAGAGTTCCAGCTTCTCAATTGGTGGGTGAGGAAGGTTCAGGTTGGACTTATGCAAAATATTTGCTTGGTTTTGAGCGTGGTGGAAGTATAAAAGCGGAGAGGCTAAAACAAGAATTGCAAAGAGTTAATCGCTTACTACTCAGCAAGGTGCGTGGCCGGAACGATCACTTCTCAATGAAAGAAATTGAGCGTGAGTTAGCGCGGTTAGAAATACTAGTAGAGAGTCTTTCTTATACAGAAATGAGAGTTGTGGCTCAGCTCGAGGCGGGCGGTGGTGAGCCAGGCCCCGAAGCTTCTGTCCTCAAGGTTGAGCACACTGAAATAATGCAGCGTATAACCGAGCTGGCCATGACGTCATTAGGGCCCTATGGCGCTATATTGGAGCATGATAGACCTATAGATGGAGGTAGATTCTCTGATCATGCTGGCGATATAGCTTCAGATATGCTGCCGATAGTTCCACGCTACCTCAACTTTAGGGCAGCGACTATTTATGGTGGATCAAATGAAGTGCAACGGAACATCATTGCGAAGACCGCATTGCATTTACCATAGGGATAGGGTTTTTGTATGAAAGAAGAAACAAGACTTCTGATTGAAAGTGGTGAAAGATTTTTAACGACCAGCTACAGTTTTGAAAAGCGATGTGAGCTTCTAAAAGCTAGAGAAGAGTGTCAAACAGTTGTAGATAACTGGAATACTTTTGCCGAGTTAGGATGGACATGTGTCGGTATCCCAGAGTCGCAAGGTGGATTTGGAGATCTGTCAGACATGTTTGAATTGCTTCGTGTGCTCGGAGAAGGATTGATTCTTGAGCCGCTCGCTTCTTCGCTTATTGGCGCCCAGTTATTGTCTTTGTCTTCGGAAAATGCTTTGGCGGCCAAGAGTTTAGCTGAAGTAATATCTGGAGAATCTCGAGTGATTTCGGCTCTGGCAGAATCAAAAAATGGATTTTCGAATGATGAAATTCTCACCTCAGCTGCTGATTGTTCAGATGGTTTTAAGCTTAATGGAGAGAAGAATTTAATTCTTGATGCCGACAGCGCATCAAGTTTTATCGTCTCAGCTAACTACCAGAATAAAAATAAAGAATTTTCACACATTGCGCTATATTTGGTGGATCGTAAGTCCGAAGGAATATCCATTTCAAGTTCAGATAGTACGGATGATCGGCAACTGATTAACCTTAAATTTGACGATGTTATTTTGCCAAGGGAAGCTCTCATATTAGAAAATGAATCCGCAAATGATGCGATTGAGTTCGAGGAAAATTTGCGAGCTGCGTGTGCTTCTGCAGATGCGCTCGGAGCCATGCATTCACTGTTATCTCGCACAGTGGAGTATTCCAAAGATCGCAAACAATTCGGAAAGGCCATAGGAAGTTTTCAGGCGCTTCAGCACAAGATGGCAGATATGTTTATGGCTGTAGAACGCGCGAAATCGATGTTCACGATGATGTGTGAGGCGTTTTCTTCATCAATGGATTTAACCCGGATGGTTTCCATGGCGCGGGTGGAGATTTGTGACAGCGCTCGCTTGGTTGGGCAGCATGCTGTGCAGATTCATGGCGGAATTGGCATTACGGATGAGCTGGCGGCAGCACATTATTTTAAAAGGCTTACCGCCAGTCAGTATTACGGAGGTGACTCAATGTACCATCTTGGGAAATACTTAAGTCTGCGTAATTCTGTTAGTAATTAAACTATTGTAACCACCTTAACCGACTGTTTTTGTCAATCCTCCATCAATAATGCAGTTAGCTCCTGTGATGAAGCTGGCGGCGGGACTTGCAACGTAAGCAATATACTTGCCAACCTCTTCAGCGGAAGCCATTCTCCCGAGGGGTAGATTAGAAATTGTTTGCTCGTAAAGATCAGGCATATTATTTTTAACGTATT
Source organism: uncultured Halieaceae bacterium (assembly GCA_913051825.1). Classification (GTDB taxonomy): domain Bacteria; phylum Pseudomonadota; class Gammaproteobacteria; order Pseudomonadales; family Halieaceae; genus CABYJX01. The sequence goes on along the minus strand of CAJXCR010000041.1, from coordinate 3,120 downwards.
CCCAAGCACCTCCTTCAATATAAACGGGACCAGGTGAGACAGCGTTAACTCTAATGCCGTCTTTACCATGTTGTTGAGATAAGGTCTTCGTTTGCGTTATTAAAGCAGCCTTTAGTGCCATGAATGCAGGAGGGCTAGGAGGGAAGTGTTCAAGGGCTGCAGTGCTGCTGATAAAGATAGCGCTAGCACTTTCAGATGCTTGAAGAGATGGGAGCAAGGTGTCGAAACCTTTTACAGAGCACATTAAGTCAACATCAAAGTAGCCTTGAAACCCTTTTGCTGTAAAAGCATCCTCTGGTGCCATTGCAGTACCACCGGTAACATTGGAAATAAAAATATCGCACCCTCCCATGTCATTGGCTGTCTGCTCTAGCCATTTTAAGTAGGCATCCATGTCATATAGATCGACTGCCTCCCCACTTACGTTTGATCCGCTTTCAGAAAGTGTTCCCACCACGCGATCAACATCCTCTTTTGTTCTGGCACAAATGGCAACGTCAGCTCCTTCGGCGGCAAGTTCAGTTGCAGTTGCCAAGCCGATACCCTTAGTAGCACCTGTTACAATCGCTTTCTTTCCTTTTAATTGAAGATCCATGTTGTTATTCCTGTAAAAATGGTGATAGTAAATTTTACGCTACGTCGCTAGCCTTTGATGATTATTCAGTATTTTTTTCGCCAGAGGTAATCGTAACTAAAAATCTGTTTCATGAACTTTATCTTGTTTAGTATTTGTTTGCACGTGCTACCTCTTGTCAATTTTATTATTTTGATTTTTGGGTGTTTTTCTTTCCAAGCCTAATACGATTTGGCCTAGGAGCATTCTGTAACTCTTCTAACATAAAAATTATTTACTTAATAATAGAGACAGGTTAGCCTTCCTCTCGATTTTTTACTTCTCAGGAAATTACGATGAAACCGACTGCTGCCCAGCGTAAGGCGATGTACTCAGATATTGTTCGTAGCCGTGAATTTGATGATCGGGTTTTAGAATTATATTTTGCCGATAAGATGCCGGTTTTTGATCTTGCCAAAGGTGTCATACCTGGAGAAATTCATAGTTCCCATGGTCAAGAACCATGTGCGGCCGGAACTATGCCACATCTGACTCTTGAAGATACGATTACATCAAATCATCGTCCTCATCATCATGCGATCTGTAGAGGGCTTGATTTAAATAAATTGGCAGCAGAATTAATGGGAAAGAAGACGGGCTATTGTGCTGGGAAGGGTGGTCATATGCACATATATTCCGTAGAGCATAAATTTAGTTGCAGTGGGATTATAGCTGAAGGTATGGGTCCTGCGGCAGGGGTGGCGCTAGCTAACAAGATGAGAGAGCAAGATGGCATCGCTGTAAGCTATATGGGTGAGGCTGCCGCGAATCAGGGTGCGTTCCATGAAGTTATGAATATGGCTGGTGTCTATACGCTTCCTTACATTTGTATTATCGAGGATAACAACTGGGGAGTGAGTGTTAGTAAAAAAGCATCTACAGCCATTGAGAGAAATAGTGAGCGTGCGGCATCTTATGGGGTGTATGGTGAATATGTAGAGGATAACGATTGCGATCTGATATTTGAAGCCATGTCACGTTGCGTAGACAGGGCTCGCTCTGGACAAGGGGCATCAATTTTGGAAATACAGACTTATCGGTTGAAGGGCCACATGCATGGAGATCAGATGGCCTACGTTCCTGAAGAGGAGGTGGCTGCTATGAAAGACTGTGTTATTGAATATCGCAATAAGCTAATTTCTGAGGGAGTTCTAACAGAAAAGGAGGCGGAAGAAATCGTCTCACAACAAAAGTCCGAAGTTGATGCGGCTATTCAGTTTGGTCTTGATAGTCCCTACCCTGATCCAGAAGATGCATTTCAAAATACGTACGCGGGAGTATCGAAATGAGCAGTGAAAGAACATTAACGGTTGCTCGGGCCGGCAGAGAAGCAGTGATGTGGGAAATGCAGAATGATCCAAGCGTATTTATGCTAGGTGAGGATGTTTTTGCCTTTGGAGGTGTATTTGGTACTGCAGATGGTTTAGGCGAGATGTTTGGTCCCGATCGAATATTGGACACGCCAATTTCTGAAACCGGATTCATTGGTTTAGCTACTGGCGCAGCGATGGCTGGAATGCGTCCCATTGTCGAGCTTGCTTTTGTTGACTTCATCGGTGTTTGTTATAACGCGATCGTGAATCTAGCGGCTAAACATTACTATCTCTCAAACGGTCAAGTTAAAGTCCCGATGGTATTGATGTTGGGTTCCGGTGGTGGCTATAACAATGGTGCACAGCATTCCCAGAGTCTTCTAGCGAGTTTAGCGCATATGCCGGGGTCCGTCGTAGTCACACCATCTAATGCCTATGACGCCAAAGGATTGATGCACTCTGCTATCCGAAGTGATGATTTTGTAATTTATTCAGGACAGAAAAAAGTCGCGGGAGTAGGGATGCTCGGAACGCCTATTAAGACCTCTATGTCGGTGGTGCCCGATGAGCCATATACTATTCCTTTTGGCGTGGCTAATATTGTTCAAGAAGGAACAGACTTAACCATGGTTGGAGTTAGCTGGACGGTGCATCAATGTATAGAAGCCGCCGAGAGGCTTCAAAGTGAGCATAATATAAGTGTAGAGATTATCGACCCAAGAACCGTTGTGCCACTGGATAGAGATGCTATTTTTGATTCTGTCAAAAAAACAGGAAAATTACTCGTGGCTGACGAAGACTACCAAAGTTTTGGTTTTACTGGTGAAGTGATTGCAAGTGTCGTAGAACGCGATCCCTCAGTGCTCTCTTGTGCTCCTGTTCGTGTTGCTAATCCAGACTTGAATATACCTTATTCTCGTCCGATGGAGTTACGGGTTTTACCTACCGCGGACAGGATAGTGGAAGAAAGTAAGAAGATGCTTGGTCTATAGGGTCGATAGTATGGTTGAAGTTATTATTCCAAATGATATGTGGGAAGAAGATTTAGAAGGTGTGATTGTCACCTGGATCTATAAGACTGGAGCAACCGTCTCTGAAGGCGATGTGCTGTGTGAAGTGATGGTGGAGAAGTCGCAATCGGATCTGCTTGCGCCCGCAACGGGAATCCTAACAATTATTGAAGATGCAGAAGCA
>CAJXCR010000040.1 GCA_913051825.1 uncultured Halieaceae bacterium | reverse complement strand
GGACGGCAGGATTTGAACCTGCGACCACCACACCCCCAGTGTGGTGCGCTACCAGGCTGCGCTACGCCCCGAGATGTTGATATCAACTGATTCGAAAATAATGATCGACAACTCTGAAAATTCTTAATTTTTAGGCTCTATTAGTTTAGCTATACTTTCAAGTTCAACTATCGCACCTCGAATAGCCTCTCGCATTATTTTTTTTGAGCCCTGACTACTATTTTTTCCGAGTATTTTTCGTCTAGCACCATCGATAGTGTAACCTTGGTCATACAATAATCCTCGTATTTGTCGGACGACAATGACATCTCCTCGCTGATAATAGCGCCGATTTCCTCTGCGCTTTACTGGCTTAAGATTCGGAAATTCTTGTTCCCAATAACGCAGAACATGCGACTTTACATTACACAATTCACTTACTTCGCCAATAGTAAAATATCTCTTCCCCGGTATAGGAGGTAAATTACTATTACTCTTCTGATCTACCATAAGCCTCTACACGAGCCCTAAGTTTTTGACCTGGCCGAAAGGTGACTACGCGACGCGCAGAAATTGGAATCTCTTCACCTGTTTTAGGGTTTCTTCCCGGCCGCTGATTTTTATCACGTAAATCAAAATTACCAAAACCAGAGAGCTTGACCTGCTCGTTATTCTCCAAGGAAGAACGTATTTCTTCAAAAAAAAGTTCTACTATCTCCTTAGCTTCACGTTTATTAAAGCCGAGTTCTTCGTATAGTTTTTCTGCCATTTCAGACTTGCTTAAAGCCGACATTTTTACTCCATTACTCATCGAAGCTCAGCTGCGAATTCTTTCTCCAAAGATTTAATTACTGCACTTACTGTGGTCGTTACATCTTCGTCTTTAAGAGTGCTAGATCGATCACAGAAAGTCAATCCAATGGCAACACTTTTTCTTTTACTATCAATACCTTCACCCGAATATAGATCAAATAAAGAGAGGTCGATTAACTTATCGCCCGCCACACTTCGAACTGAAGACATGATCTGCTCTGCTGTCACCGCATTATCAATTAAAAGTGCAATATCTCTTCTAATTTCCGGATACTTTGATACGTCTTCAAACTGCGGAAGCTTCGATCCAAGAATAGCATCCAAATCTATCTCAGCCGCGAGAATCGGAATATCAACACCTAAACTAGACGCCAACTCAGGATGAATTGCTCCTACCCACCCGACTGCCTTATCACTACGATAAATCCTCGCAGTTTGACCAGGATGAAACCCATCTCGTCTATCTTCAATAAAACTAAATTCTGACAAGCTTCCAGTTAAAGAAAACACTTCCTCTAGATCACCCTTGATGTCAAAATAATCCGCATTCCTAGATTCATTCGCCCAGCTTTCTATCTCGTTCCTACCAGAGAAGACCATCCCCAAAACAGCTTGTTGATTAATCTTTGTCTTACCTTCAATAAACGTCAGTCCAGTTTCAAATAAGCAGACTCTCTGACGCTGTCGATTAAGGTTATGAATCAAAGCTTGCAATAGCCCTGGAACAAGACTAGAACGCATGACTGAGAGATCCTCAGATATTGGATTTACAAGCCTTATCGGTGAAATAGCTGGATCAAAAGAATGTTGCAGACTAGCACCCTGAAAACTATATGTAATAGCTTCGTTATATCCCAATGCCGTTAATTGTCTACGAATTCGTCTGATCGAAAGTCTGGACTCAGGAAGAATACTTCCTACCAACTCTGATTTGATAGGCGTTATAGGTAAATTATTGTATCCAAAAATTCTCGCTATCTCTTCTAGCAGATCAGCCTCTTCGGTAATATCGAAACGCCAACTTGGAATGACACATATCCACCCTGACTTATTTGGAGTTAACTGAATCCCCAACGACGTGAGTATACTCTCCACTTCAGTAATCGGTATTTCTAGACCCAACATATCGTTTACACTAGCGTGATTTAACTCAACATTTTTTCTATCAGAAACCTTGGAAGCATCTCGTATTTCTGTGATATCTCCAGCTTGCCCACCGGCTAATTGAAGAAGCAGTTCTGTTGCACGATCCATAGCACGTCTTTGTATAGCGATATCCACACCACGCTCAAAACGATGAGAAGAATCTGTGTGCAAACCATACTTTCTCGCCCAACCAGATATTTTTTCTGGCACAAAAAATGCGGCTTCTAAAAATATTGATGTCGTTTCTTCAGTAACGGCCGAAGTTTTACCACCCATGATACCCGCCAGTGCCAAAACATCTTTCTCATCTGCTATCACCGTAGTATCGGCACTTAAAACAACTTTCGACTCATTCAGCAAGACCAATTCTTCATCTAACTTAGCCTTGCGGACTACAATACCTCCCTGCAGTTTAGCAAAGTCGAACGCGTGCATGGGTTGCCCTAGTTCAAGCATCACATAATTAGTGATGTCAACAGCGACGTTGATAGAACGAATTTCCGCTCGTCGAAGTCTTTCACACATCCATACCGGTGCTGCTCGAGTTAAGTCCACGTTATGAATTACTCTTCCCAAATATATTGGACAAAAATCTGAAGCATCTAATCTAACTGGAAATTTTTCGCTATGTGTGCTGGTTATATCTAGCGCATCCGTCTCGTTTACCGCCATCCCGTTCAGAGCGGCAACTTCTCTGGCAACACCTCTAACGCTTAGACAGTCGGATCGATTTGGCGTTAAGCCTAGCTCAAATAAATTATCTTCTAAGTCCAGATAGGTTTTTAGATCTTCGCCCAGTGGAGCTTCTGGAGACAATTCCATTAAACCCTCGTCCGCATCAGATATTCCAAGTTCTTTTTCTGCACAAAGCATCCCAGCAGAAGAAACTCCTCGAATTTCGACGGCTTTGATGCTAATACCACCGGGTAATTTGGCTCCCAATCGAGCAAATGGAACTCTAAGACCAGCTGTCGCATTCGGAGCGCCACAGACTATCAAAACCGGCTCTTCATCGCCTGCATCTACCTTACAAACATTTAATTTCTTGGAATCAGGGTGTGGCTCTACTGAAATAATTTCTGCTACCACTACATTCTCAAAGTCACCAGATAGGACATTGACTGCTTCTACTTCCAAACCAGCCATAGTCATTTGATGGGCAAGATCTAGCGTATCTATATCTGGATCAATATATTCACGCAGCCAAGCCTCACTTATTAACATATAATTTACACTCTAACTAATTCAGGAAAATTGACTCAAAAACCTGAGATCATTATCAAAATTTAGCCGAAGATCGTTAATGCCATAACGGAGCATAGCGAGTCTTTCGACACCCATCCCAAAAGCGAACCCAGAGAATCGATTTCTATCAATACCACAGTTATCGAAGACTTTTGGGTTAACCATTCCACAACCCATGACTTCAAGCCATCCCGTGCGGCTACAAATTCTACAACCCTCACCACTGCACTTAACGCATTGAATATCCACTTCAGCAGATGGTTCCGTGAAAGGAAAATAGGAAGGTCTAAAACGAACCGATAGATCTTCTTTCTCAAAGAAGGACTGTAAAAAATCCTGAATAAGTCCTTTTAACTGCCCCAGACTACAACGTTGGTCAATAAATAGTCCTTCAACCTGATGGAACATTGGAGAATGAGTAAGATCCGAATCACACCTGTACACACGTCCAGGACAAATCACTCTTAAAGGAGGCTTGCGATTTTCCATCACTCTAACTTGAACCGGCGACGTATGCGTTCTTAAAACTGATGAAGAGTTTATGTAGAAAGTATCATGCATGGCTCTTGCTGGGTGATGCTCAGGTATATTTAAGGCACCAAAATTATGGTAGTCATCTTCAATTTCAGGACCCTCAACAACTTCAAAACCCAAAGAGACGAAAAAATCCTCCATACGCTCAATGGTGCGAGTTATCGGGTGCAAACCTCCAGAGCCACTTCGACGCCCTGGTAACGTAACATCGATTTTCTCTTCAACGAGACGCTCCTCAATTTCAAGCTCATGAAGCTCCTTCTTTCTAGCCTCGATTAATTTCTTTAGCTCATTCTTTAAAAGATTGACTCTCTTGCCTTCAGCCGCTCTCTGATTTTCGGGAATTTCAGACAATTTCTTTAAAAGCTGAGTAACCTCACCTTTCTTTCCTAAATACAGAACGCGAAGAGAATCCAAGGCGCGCAAGTCATTTGCCTTTTGTATCTCTTCTCTAGAATTTTCTAAAAAATGGTTTAGTTCTTCCAAAGCTTCATCGTACCCTATTAATCATTACTCATAATCTCATCGCTGTCACCTCGGAAAATAAAAAAGGGAAAGACACGAGCTTTCCCTTTTTTAAAAATCCAGCCGCAGAAAAAGGCTAGCCGCAAGTTACGCTGCCAGTGCTGCCTTCGCCTGTCCTACTACTGCCGCAAACGCAGGCTTATCATGCACCGCTAGATCTGCCAGAATTCTACGGTCTAGCTCGATTTGTGCCTTCTTCAAACCATTTATGAGATCACTATACGACAAGCCGTTTTCACGCGACTGCGCGTTTATACGAGTAATCCAAAGAGATCTGAATTGACGTTTTCGCTGTCTTCTATCTCTGTAAGCATACTGTCCGGCTTTGGTAACTGCTTGCTTTGCCACCCTGAAAACACGACTACGGGCGCCATAATATCCCTTAGCTTTTTTAAGAATCTTCTTGTGACGTTTTCGAGCCACTACACCACGCGTTACCCTAGGCATATCATTATCTCCTTTGCTTGATCAGCGGGCCCGCAATAGACGGTCTACAAGGACTTCATCACTTTTGTTAATCATTGAAGTTCCTCGCAGATGACGTTTTCGCTTTGTTTTCATTTTCGTTAGGATATGACTTCTGTTAGCACTCTTACGCTTATATCCTGACGATGTCTTTTTAAAACGCTTTGCAGCACCACTGTGGATTTTTGCCTTACCCATAAAACTTTTCTCCAAATCCTGACAACATATCTTAATTAAAACCAGCCTAACCCGCTTAATTTTTTTTCTTTGGCGCAATTACCATAGTTAACTGCCTACCTTCCATCTTTGGGAATTGCTCGACCGCTCCTAGATCACTAAGATCAGCTTCCACTCTTTTTAGTATATCAACGCCTATCTCTTGGTGCGCCATTTCGCGGCCTCTATATCTTAATGTGACCTTTGCTTTATCACCATTTTCCAAAAACCTGACTAGGTTACGAAGCTTTACCTGATAATCTCCTTCTTCAGTCCCCGGTCGAAACTTCATTTCCTTTACCTGAGTTCGCTTCTGACGTTTTCGTTGGGCTGCTTTTTGTTTTCTAGATTCAAATACATGCTTCCCATAGTCCATTACTTTGCAGACCACAGGGTCAGAGTCTGCTATCAGTACTAAGTCCAACGACGCTGATTCAGCAGTTGCTATAGCTTCACTCAACGCTACTATACCTACCTGCTCACCATCCGAGCCAATCAAGCGAACTGGGTCCGCCGTTATCTCGCTATTGGTAAGCGCTTTTTTAGCACCACCACTCGCCATAATTCTCCTAATGCTTATTTGCCAGAACGACACGTCCTTTTTCGATCACATCTTTTTCAAGAAGTGAGACAAAAGACTCCAAATTCATTAAACCAAGATCTTCTCCATTGCGCCTTCGAACGGAGATCTTCTGCGATTCCATTTCCTTATCGCCTACTACGAGCTGGTAAGGAACCTTACGGAGCGTGTGCTCGCGAATTTTAAAACCGATCTTCTCGTTTCTCAAGTCCGAATTAGCTCTAAAATCCTTGTTTTTTAATACTCTCTCTACTTTTTGTGCATATTCAGCATGTTTGTCGGTAATATTTAGCACTATTGCCTGGACTGGACTCAACCAAGTCGGGAAAGCGCCCTCGTAGTTTTCGATCAAAATACCTATGAATCTCTCAAAAGATCCGAGCACTGCGCGATGCAACATAACTGGAGTTTTTCTAACTCCATTCTCCGCGACATATTGAGCGTCTAACCTTCCTGGCATGGAAAAATCAACTTGTATTGTTCCAAGTTGCCAAATTCGCCCTATACAGTCTTTAAGCGAAAATTCGATCTTGGGTCCATAGAATGCTCCTTCTCCAGGTAACTCTTGCCAAGGTAAATCGTGATTGTCTAAAGCTTCCGCTAATGCTTTTTCAGCTTTATCCCAATCAAGATCTGAACCTACCCTTTTGATGGGCCTGGTAGATAGGCGATAAATCACTTCATTAAAACCAAAATCGGCATAAACCAAATGTAATAACTCTATGAATGACGAAACCTCGGCCTGAATCTGATCCTCAGTACAAAATATGTGTGCATCATCTTGAGTAAAACCCCGAATTCTCATTATGCCATGCAGAGATCCTGAAGGTTCGTTTCGGTGACAACTTCCGAATTCTGACAATCGCAGTGGAAGATCTCGGTAAGATTTTAATCCTTGGTTAAACACCTGAACATGACAAGGGCAATTCATTGGCTTTACAGCAAAGTCCCTCTCTTCAACTTTAAGCATGAACATATCATCACTAAACTTTTCGGCATGCCCCGATTTTTGCCATAATGAAAGATCAACTAATTGGGGAGTTTTAATTTCTAAGTAACCATTAGCATGCTGAAGTTTTCTTATGTATCTCTCAATCACTTGATAAATAGTCCACCCATCGGGATGCCAAAAAATCATTCCTGGCGCCTCTTCTTGAGTATGAAATAAGTCGAGTCTACGACCAATTTTTCGGTGGTCTCGTTTCTCAGCTTCTTCAAGTTGACTCAAATAATCTTTAAGTTGTTTTTTATTGCCCCAGGCTGTTCCATATATCCGCTGAAGCATCTCGTTTTTAGAATCACCGCGCCAATATGCACCCGCTAGCTTAGTCAGTTTAAAATTCGCGAGAAACCTTGTATTTGGAACATGTGGACCCCGACACATATCAATATACTCTTGATGATAATACAGCCCCATAAACTCTGCTTCTGGCATATCGTCAATCAGACGCAACTTATATTCTTCATTTCTTGACTGAAACACCTCAATAACTTCTTCACGTGGAGTAAGTTTTTTAATAATGTCATATTCACTGGCGATTAATTCTTTCATTCGTGATTGAATTTTTTCTATATCTGATGGTGTAAAAGGTTCATCAATGGAAATGTCATAATAAAATCCATCCTCAATGACTGGACCGATAACCATTTTCGCAGCTGGGAACAACTGCTTCACTGTGTGACCAATCAAGTGCGCACAAGAATGGCGAATTATTTCTATACCTTCCTGATCCTTTGGTGTGATTATTCTAAGCGGCGAATCTGATTCTATGTAGTCACACGCATCACACAAAACACCATCAACTTCTCCAGCTATAGTGGCTGCAGCCAGTCCCGGGCCAATATCAGAAGCCACTTCCATAACGGTAACAGGTTTGTCAAAAAATCTTTGGCTACCGTCTGGCAAGGTAATGCAAGGCATTGTTAATTTCTCCTAATTTATTTAGAAAACCCAAAGGACTAAATTGCCAATCTATATCGTATTGTAACTTAAGCGAATGCTACAAAGAACATTGTCATCAAATCTTAGTACATGCAAAATAGTTTAACATTCTCAATAAAAATTCTTTTTATCACGGGAGATCTTTAAATTTGAGCTATATAAAACTCATAGAGCATTTAAGCAAAGACGTCACCTCTTAATAGTGTTCGAAAGAGCAAATAAATTAAAAGCTGAAAAAAATACTAGGAACAAAAGGTTAAATGCATATCTCTGGAAATACCATTCTCATTACTGGCGGCGGATCCGGAATAGGACTAGCCTTGGTTAGAGAGCTATATTACGAAGGCAATAATCTTATACTCACAGGCAGAAACGAAAAGGCATTGCTGTCAGTGAAAAAAGAATTTCCAAATATATCTACCTTCCAATGTGATATTTTTAATCCAGCAGATGTAGATAATCTTCTGGATACATGTCGAAAGGCCTTTAAAACGATTAACATTTTTATCGCTAATGCTGGTATCCAAAGCATGTATGCCCAACAGCAAAACAATTTGAAGACAAGAAATTTTCAAGGTGATGAGAACCTTAAGATGACATCTCCCATCCGATTAATTTATGGCCTAATCCCTCTTATTAGTAAAAATAAAAATCCCGCTATAGTCTTGGTATCTCATGGACAAAAACTTACAGAAGAAAATTCTCCAAAAGCATATCGAGAAACTGAACGGTCGGTAAAGAATTTTTCCTGCTGGTTAAGGAATCAACTAATTAATCTACATATCGAAGTTTTCTCGATTATACCTCCCTTATCGGATACACAATTACATAATGGGCTCCTAGATTCCGGCATAAGTGAAGAAGCTATCGCAAAAAGATTCTTGCTAGACGCAGCAAAAGGGAGGTATGAGAGCAATATCGGAAAATCTTTAATTTTCAGAGTTATCAATTTTATATCTCCTACAATCTCTAAATTTCTATGGAGAGCGAGAAAGTAGAGGCTTCATAGGTGAACAATTAATTCACTACAAGCACCAGCTATTGATGATTTTGTTTACAACACTAAGTTTTAGTTGTGTCGCAAAAAAGTATATTATTGTCGTATTTTTTATTCTCTTCTTTAAGATGTCGAACAAACTCATCCACCAAATTCAATATGCGATTCAAATTAGTAGAGAGATCATAATGAGTCTAGTGAGAGAAAAAATTAAGAAAAATCAATTCGTAGTTACTTCTGAATTAACACCTCCAAAAGGTACTGATCTAACAGAAATGCTCGATAAAGCAGCACTACTTGGTGAGTACGTAGATGCGATTAATGTAACAGATTCCCACGGCTCAAAAATGAGCCTATCTTCCTTAGCTGCAGCTAGAAAACTAGTTGATCAAGGTATCGAACCAATAATGCAACTAACTGCGAGAGATAGAAATCGAATTGCCCTGCAGGGTGACATGCTCGGAGCATGGGCCCTAGGTGTTAGAAATATAATTTTTATGGGTGGCGATCCTCCACAGCGAGGAGACCATCCAGAGGCAAAGCCAGTATTTGATATCGGTACAAATGAAATTATAGCCGCCGCTGCTAGTCTAAATGATGGTTGCGATATGCAATCCAATGCTTTGCATGGCAGTACTGATTTCCATATCGGCGCAGTGGTCAATCCAGGTGCCGATGATTTAGAAACCGAAATAGAAAAACTGGAAGCAAAAGTCGCTTCCGGCGCAAGATTTTTTCAAACTCAGGCTGTTTTCGATATCTCGAGCTTTAAAGCTTTCCTGAACAAGATAGATCATCTTTCAATAACCTTGCTCGCTGGGATAATGCCGATAAAATCAGTAAAAATGGCGACTTATATGAATCAAAATATTCCTGGAATCGACGTACCTGAAAATATTATTAATCGTATTGACCAAGCCTCCGACGTGATAGAGGTGAATCTAGAAATATGTTCTGAAATTATAGAAGATCTAAAGAGCATTTGTGGCGGAATCCATATAATGGCGCCTGCGTGGGAGAAAAATATACCTACCCTAATTCAAAGAGCAGGTCTAAAAAAATGATGTTGTTATTTTCTAGTAGATATTTTTAGTCCAAATTCATTGCTTGCATCTCTCAGCCAGGCCCAAAGGTAATCTGCATAGCTTCGCCTGCACAAGAACTCAAAACCCTCTTGGGCATTCTTGAGAATTACTTGGGTTTTTGCAAACCTTGTACTCACAACCTTCCCAATAGGAAAGTTTTCTGTGTTTATATTATAAGGACATGACTTTCGAATAACGATCTCAGCATTTGCTCCTCTAAGGCCTAGATGAATAAATCCTCCGGTAACATTAACTACAGCAAATTCATCTCTCAACTGTCGCCTGAGTTTAAATTCTATATCTTTACACTTTGCCGCGGGACCAATAACTCTCCATTCATTTGGTCCTACCCACCAAACACTAAAGTCGTCACGCTGCGAACAAGTCAAAGGGTCAATTGGAAGATCAATACTCAAACATGCGCGGAGACCAGATTCTAAATTGTCTTCACCATGTCGCCCATTACGTATTTTATCTGCGGTACTTTCACCGCGAAGAATTAAACACCCACTATCTTCAAAATTAATTAATTCAACTGACGCCTTATTATTTAAAACTGGAATATTATCAAGATTGCACATTGAGACAGAACTAGTCCTAGCAACGCTAATATCAATAGGTGGCATAACCGAATATTTAATACTTTTATTAGACATCCTGCCTCTTCCCTTCAGGATCATAAAATATTGATGAGCTAATCTCTGCCAGATGCATTTCCTCTTCCGCAAAAGCAACGTATACCTTCTCACCCATCCGATGATGCCCTCCCTCCACCACCGCCAAAGCTATAGAGCGCTCCAATATTGGGCTAAAATAACTAGAGGTGACATGGCCGACCATATGCATAGGTTTTTCTTGTTTTGAATCAAAAACAATTTGAGATCCTTCTTTTAAGACTATTTCTGGATCATGTGTTTTTAAGCCAACTAGTTGCTTTCGTTCAGTTCCTAGGCAGTCTGCCCGCTGCATCCCTCGCTCACCCAAAAAACTGAACGGCTTGTGTTTTGCGACCGCCCAATCGAGTCCCAGGTCTATGGGGGAAATTGATCCATCCGTATCTTGACCAGCGATGATAAACCCCTTTTCAGCTCTAAGAATGTGCATAGCCTCAGTTCCATAAGGACAGATATCATATTTAGCTCCCCGCTCCATCAAGGCATCCCATACCACTGTTGCATAATCAGCCTGAACATTAATCTCGTAAGAAAGTTCTCCAGTAAAAGAAATTCGAAAAATACGCGCTGGGACACCGGCTACGCTACCTTGCCGCCAGTCCATGAAAGAAAAATCTCGCCCATCCAACTCTATATCTGTAATCTCCGATAAAAGCTGGCGAGAAAAAGGCCCTGAAATTGCAATCGTTGCCCAGTAATCCGTGACAGAATTACAAAAGACACGAAGATCCGACCACTCTGTCTGAAGCCAGTTTTCGAGCCAATCTAAGACTCTTGCTGCGCCACCAGTCGTTGTTGTCATGATAAAATGATTATCACCAAGACACGCTGTAACACCATCATCAAATAGCATTCCATCTTCAGTGCACATCAAACCGTACTTGCAACGCCCTATAGGAAGCCTCGACCAACTATTAGTATATATTCTATTTAGGAACTCTCTTGCATCTGGACCTTGGATATCTATTTTTCCTAAAGTAGAAGCATCTAGAATTCCTACTTTTTTTCTGACTGATATGCACTCTCTGCTCAGAGACTGGCTCATAGATTCTGTCGCTTTTGGGTAGTACCAGGGCCGTTTCCACTGCCCTACATCTTCAAATAAGGCCCCCTGCTGAAGATGCCTCGAATGCAACGCCGTATATCTAATGGGCTCAAATAAATCATCGCATCCGCGACCTGCTATAGAACCGAAACTAACCGGCGTGTAATTTGGTCGAAAAACCGTAGTCCCTACGTCCGAAATAGGTCTTCCCATTTCTTGAGCAGCAATAGCCATCCCATTAATGTTACCCAACTTTCCTTGATCTGTACCAAACCCTAGGGCTGTATAGCGCTTTACATGTTCTATACTTTCAAAGCCTTCTAGAACTGCCTGGTGAATTGAAGCTGCTGTAACATCCAGCTGAAAATCCACAAACTGTTTCTGAGCTCTAGCTGGTCGCTGAAGATTAGGAACTAAAAATAGAGGCATTATTGGTTCTTCGTCATTTACTTCTAATACTGGCAAAGAAGGTGGCGAACCATCTGTAAACAAAAATCCCTGTTCTCTGGCAATAGAAATTCCAGCTTCCTGACCTTCGATCAAAGCTTTATTTAACAAAGCGTCTCCATTCGCAGCACCTATAATTGACATAGAGGAAGAATCATTTGAAGCGATGAAGCCCAATATATCTTCATTCCACTTTGGTCGAAGTCCAGTATGACAAGCCAAATGAATCACCGGACTGGAACCACCAGAAGTTGCAATGGTATCGCAGGGTAGTTCACACAATGGCTTAATCTCAAGAGAGCTTCCATCCTGCAGTTTTCCTATCAAAGCAGAATCTACTTTTCCCTTGCCCCGAGCTTCGTAAACTGCCGCTCCAAAAATTAATTTTATGCCAAGAGTCTTTGCTTGCTGGACTAGAGATCCAGATGGATTAATTCGGCTATCAACTACTGCTTTTACTTGACGCCCTGTTTTATGCCAGGCAATAGCGCTCCGATAAGCTCTATCGTTATTAGTTGCCAAAACTAGATCCTTACCCGGCACTACTCCATAGCAACTAATATAAGTTTCTATGGCGGTCGACTGGAAACATCCAGGCAAATCATTATTTGAATAAACTAAGGGTCTATCATGAGCACCCGTCGCTAGAATTACGTGACCTGCTCTTATCCGATGCAATCTTTGCCTGACTAGATTTTTAGTTGAAGCAGGACCAAGGTGGTCAGAACATCTTTCATGAGCCACCAAAAAGTTGTGATCATGGCAAGCGATTACCGTAGTCCTATTGAATATTTGCAACTTGGCGCTACTTCTCATGATTTGTTTCGTAGATGCAAGCCAGGCATCTAACTTAGGAGTTTGACCGATAGGTATATTTAACAAACTACCACCAATCTCGGCCTGCTCATCTATCAACATAACTCGAGCGCCTGAAGTAGAAGCTGCTAACGCGGCGCTCAAACCTGCTGGTCCAGCACCGACGACCAAAATATCAACATGATGATTTAGTTTGTCATAAATATCTGGATCAGGTTTCCGAGGTGATATGCCTAAACCGGCGGCTTTTCGAATAAAAAATTCGTAAAGCCTCCAAGCCTTAGATGGAAACATGAAAGTTTTATAATAAAAACCTGACGACATTAGGGGACCTAATAACTTGCCAAATATGCCCATGAAATCGAATTTCAAGCTTGGCCAACCGTTGGTGCTAGTGCACTTCATGCCCTCGTAAATCTCTTGCGTCGTTCCTCGCACATTCGGAATTGTGTTAGCCCCGGAATCTAGCTGGAAGATTGCATTCGGCTCAAGAACACCTGCTGTCATCACACCACGAGGTCTTCCATACTTAAAACTTCTTCCCACCACCTTAATACCATTGGCCAACAGTGCTGAAGCAATAGTATCTCCCTTATAACCTATTATTTTCTGCCCATTAAAAGTAAAGGAAATCTCCATACCATAGTCCACAGAACGTCCACCAGGAATTCTATTATGTTGTTCGATTGCCACTCTTAATCTCTTTGCTTTTTTGGTCCTTAGAATTTTCCTCGAGTAGATACGTACTTTCTATCTCGTAAGTCTCAGTATTTCTAACTACATTAAAAAATCTGCCGCAGCCCATGGAGTGGCTCCACATTTCCTTATGCAAACCTCGTGGGTTGATTCTAAAATACAAATAATTTCCCCATTCCTCGTCACTGCAACTGCGTGGATCTTGAGGTCTAACTAAGTGAGCTTCTCCCTGATAGTGAAATTCTTCTTCAGATCGATACTCTCTACAATGAGGGCAAAAAATTAGAAACATGTTTTAGTGAGCCACTCCTGCTGCGCCATGTTCATCAATTAAGGCGCCTGTATAGAAACGATCTATAGAAAATGGGGCCGCTATAGGATCCATATCTTTTGCTGCTAAAGATGATGCAAAGACGTGACCAGAACCGGGTGTCGCTTTAAATCCTCCTGTGCCCCAGCCACAATTGAAATACAAATTTTCTATAGCTGTCTTACTTATGATAGGACATGCATCAGGACAAACATCAACTATCCCACCCCATTGCCTATTCATTGGAATACGACTAAAGGAAGGAAATAATTCTACAATCGCTTCAATGGTATGCTCAATTGTAGGAAACGAACCTCGCTGTCCGTACCCATTATAACTATCTATGCCTGCACCAATTACCAAGTCACCCTTGTCCGATTGACTAACGTAACCATGGACCTGATTAGACATAACCACTGTGTCAAGTATAGGCTTAATAGGTTCAGAGACTAGAGCTTGCAGAGGGTGCGACTCTATTGGAAGTTGAAGTCCGGCGTAACTCGCCAGGACTCCCGAATTACCTGCTGTAACACAACCTACACGTTCGGCGCCAATTGTACCGAACTGTCGGGTATTAACGCCGGTAATTTTTCCAGAGGAAATCTCAAAACCAATGACCTCACAGTCCTGGATAATATCTACGCCTAATGAATCTGCACCCCTTGCAAAACCCCAAGCAACAGCGTCATGCCGCGCCACGCCCGCTCGAGGTTGCCATGAGGCTCCAAGTACTGGATAACGTCTAGATGATGAACAATCCATCATTGGGACTTTTGCCTGCACTTCCTCTGTAGACAAGACCTCTCCATCAATGCCATTTAAATAATTTGCACTAACTCTGCGCTGAATATCTCTCATATCTTGCAGAGTATGTCCTAGATTAAGCACACCTCTCTGAGAAAACATGACATTATAGTTTAGCTCTTGCGATAGCCCCTCCCAAAGCTGAAGTGCATGCTCATACAATTTGGCAGCCGCATCCCATAGATAATTAGATCTAACTATTGTGGTGTTTCGTCCTGTATTTCCGCCACCAATAAAACCTTTCTCTAGTACAGCAACCTTTTTAACTCCAAAGTTATTTGCAAGATAGTATGCTGTAGCCAGGCCATGTCCGCCCCCTCCCACGATGACGACATCGTAGGCACTTTTAGGCGATGGATTCCGCCACATTCGATGCCATTTCTCTTGATAACCAAGAGCCTGCCCTATCAGGCCAAAACCAGAAAATCTCTGCATTAAAAATGCGCTCCAATATTAAAGCAAAAGCCCAACAAGCTTGATCGCATTAAATACCTCTTGTTGACGAAGAAAAACTTTAGCATGAGAAACACTTAGATTTAGCATTTATTGTGGTTACGATCATTTATCTATCACCCTCGAACTAAATCAGTTTTAACTGATCCAAAACTTGGCTCAAGATCAAAAGGGCTGGGAGTTGTAAGAATATCTTCGACATCAATTGATGCTTCGGAAGGTGCACTAGGATGCCTTTTCCGCTCTGTTCGCGGAGATACTCCAAAATGATCACGATAACATTTACTAAAGTGCGGAGTGGATTTAAAACCACACAACGCGGAAATATCCACGGTAGAGAGGTTAGTTTGTTTTAATAGTTCACGAGATCGTAACAACCTACGATTCATATAATAACGAGCAGGCGAAACTTCCAAGTTAGCTTTGAATAATCTTTCTAGCTGACGTCGTGACAGCTCTACTAGTTCCGCTAGATTAACAATCTCTATTGGATCTTCAATATTTGCTTCCATGATACCAACAGCATCAATCAGTTTCTGAGATACTGCACCCAAGCGATTACCTAATGGAACTTTTTGATTTTCTCCTTCTCCTCTAATTCGTTCAATTATGAACATTTCTGAAATATCTCTAGCTAAGGCAATTCCGTGGATGTCTCTTATGATATTGATCATCATATCTAAAGGTCCGGTTCCCCCGGTGGCAGTAAGTCTCTGACGATCAACTGTAAACAAATGGTCATTGCACCTAACAAGTGGGTAAAGCTCACTGATAGCAGCTTTGGATTCCCAATGTACGCTACAGTTGTAACCATTTAGTAATCCGGCTGCTGCCAGTACAAAGGTTCCAGTGCAAATACCACCGAGCTGAACACCTTTTTTCCCCAAATTTCTCAGCCAGCTAAGAGTCTCATTGTCAAAATTTTTTGCTACATCAATACCTCCAGCTACAAACAAAACATCAAAATCCTGCTTTTCAAAAATGGCAGTATCTACATGAAATCGAATACCATCACTAGCGCAAACAGGATCACCCTTCTCCGAAATCAGTTTCCATTCGAAGAGAGATCTTGCTGAAAGCTGATTAGCCATTCTTAAGGGCTCTACAGCACAAGCTAGCGAAATCATGGTGAATTTATCTAGCAGAAGAAAACCTACACTTATTGGTTTTTCAAAGTCGATTTTATTTAGATTTACATCAGGCATTAGATGAAGATCTCTCCATAGGAACTCTAGAAATACTGCCTAAAAAAAACATTACAGAATTACTCTCCTTGAATTTTTTTAGCCAAATTATGAATTTTCTATTTGTCGAACTGATCTTCGAGATCGTCGGGACCGCGACACTGGTGCGGTAGGTTTAGGTTTCGGAGGGGGTATCACTTCGAATATTTTTGAAAAGCAATCCTTACTATTGGGAAATGCCATAGCCTCTACAAAGTATGGCTGAAAATTTGATTCTACTGCTGTTTCTATTTTTTCTATTCGACGAACTACGTCCTCTATTTCCTCTCTGCTTTTAGCACTTAACAAAGCAATTCTAGCCCCGGTACCAGCAGAATTACCAGCAGAAGATACGTTTTCCACATCACAGTCAGGTAGCAATCCAATTAACATTGCGTGTTCAGTGCTTATATGACTGCCAAATGCACCAGCCAAGCGAATCCTTTCAGTCTCTTTAACTCCCATCTTATCCATCAACAACTTAACTCCCGCATACAAGGCCGCCTTGGCAAGTTGAATTTGACGAACATCAGTTTGCGAGACAATGATATCGTTTTCTGAATGATGCAAAATATAGCTATAAGTTCTGCCATCCTTGAAAATTCTAGAGTTAGTATTCGATAACTCTCCATCAATAACCCCATCCGAGCTAATTATTCCAGCTAGAAACATCTCAGCGATTGCCTCAATTATTCCAGAACCACAAATACCGGTAACACCAAATCCCTCGACGCCATCTGAAAATCCTGGCTCATCCGACCAAAGATCACAGCCTATCACTCGAAATCTTGGCTCTAAAGTATCTCGGTCTATTCGAATTCTTTCTATAGCACCTACTGCCGCTCGTTGACCGGAACTAATCTGAGCTCCTTCAAAAGCTGGTCCTGTGGGGCTAGAACAAGCGAGTAAACGTTTATCATTTCCCAAAATGATTTCGGCATTTGTTCCCACGTCCACCAACAAAGTCATCTCATTACTAAAATGCGGTTGCTCTGCCAAAATCATGCCGGCCGCATCTGCACCCACGTGCCCGGCTATGCAAGGCAATATGTATAAACGTGTTCCAGGATTCAATTTAAGCCCAATCTCTAGAGCCTTTAACTCGATGGAACGATCCGATGCTAAGGCGAATGGCGCTCCTCCCAATTCCACGGGATTAATACCAAGGACTAAGTGATGCATTATGGGATTACCGACCAAAGAAATTTCCAAGATATCAGTGATATCTATCTCGTTATTAGCTATCAATCCCTCTAAAAGCTCTTGGAGAGCTTGTCGAACGGCTTCGGTAAGTTGTTGTGCACCCTCCTCATGCATCATGACATATGAAACTCGGCTCATAAGATCCTCACCAAAACGAATCTGAGGATTCATAATGCTAGAACTTGAAACTACTTCTCCATTAGCTAAATTACATAGATGTGCTGCCAAAGTGGTCGAGCCCAAATCAATAGCGGCCCCATATACATCTTCTTTAACACCTGACCAAACGGCGATAATTTTGGTTTGCCTATGTATAGCTAAAGTAATACCACGACTTTCACTTTCAAGAGCTTTCTGAAGTTTGGTAAGAACATGCAAGTCTGTCTTTAGGTTAACTAAATCCCAATCCCGCGACAGAGCGTCTAAGAGTCGCTCATAATCTCCTTTGGGAGTATCCATCTCAGGTGGTTCGACTTCCACATAAAATAGTCGAACTGCTGGATCTATATCAATGTCTCTAGCCTCGGCCTCTTTTCGAATAACTTGCTTGTGAACCTGACTACTAGGAGGAACATCTATTACCACATCATCTAGAAGTTTAGCTTGACAACTAAGTCGGCACCCGGCACCGAGCTTACCTGTTCGCTCAGAATACTGCCGCTCAACCTCCGAAACTCCTGACAAGTGATCACTGGAAGATAAAAGCGAATGCTTCGGAAAGTTTCCTTCCGAGCAAACTACTTGACAGCGTCCACAGATCGCACGCCCACCACAGACTGAATCAATATCCACTCCAAGCTGACGGGCAGCATACAAAATGGAAGTCCCTGCTGGAAACGTTCCTCGTCTTCCCGAAGGTGTAAAGACCACTTTGGCTTCAACTACATCATCACCACGGTAAAATACAGATTCAGTCATGAGCTGTGAGAAACCAATTCTTTATCTAGCACGGCGGCGACTGCGCCTTCCAGATCGAGATGAATCTTTTCCATCTGCGCTTGGCTCTCTATAAGCCTTTATCCAGCTGGCACAATCAGGATCTTTTCCCATCATCACATCTGCACCTCTAACTGCCTGCATAACTTCAGAGTGAAGTGGATTAGTAATGGCTGATGTCATACCTGCCGAAATTGACATAGTCAAAAATGCACTGTTAATCCCATTTCGATTTGGAAGACCAAAACTGACATTGGATGCACCGCAGGTTGTATTGACTCTGAGCTCTTCTCTTAATCTTTTCACTACATGCATAACTTGAACTCCAGCGGTATTTATTGCGCCAATCGGCATCACTAGAGGATCAACAATAACGTCACTGTAAGGGATACCATAGTCTTGTGCACGCTCCACAATTTTCTTCGCCACAGCAAAACGTTCATCTGGATCTTCAGAAATACCTGTCTCATCATTTGATATCGCCACTACCGCGGCACTATACTTAGCAACTAGAGGCAAAACTCGCTCCAAGACTTCATCTTCCCCAGTAACCGAATTCACCAACGGCTTTCCCTGATAAACCGCCAAGCCAGCCTCAAGTGCTTCGATAATAGAAGAGTCTATGGATAATGGAACGTCGGTCACTGATTGAACTAATTTAATCGCTTGAGCTAAAATCGCAGGTTCGTCAGCGAGTGGAATCCCAGCGTTGACATCTAGCATTTGAGCTCCAGCTCCTACTTGCGCTAATGCATCCGCTTCGACTCTAGAAAAATCTCCTTCCTTCATTTCCTGTGCTAGTATTTTCCGACCAGTAGGATTAATTCTCTCTCCAATTATGACAAACGGCTCATCAAATCCGATGCGAACTGTTTGTTTTGCTGAACTGATTGTCGTCGTGGTCAAAATTCCTCTCCTTTAACTCACCGTCCATCCATATCGTGGAAAAACATTTTTATTTACTATTCTTGATGCAGCCCACCCGCCTTTATCAAGGTATCCAATCTGTCACTGTCGTAAGCAGTCTCCAAAAGAGAAACTTCTAAATCAAGCAGCTGATCGATAGGTTTTTCGCTATTTAGACTCTCTTCAATTCTATGCCAATCTTCAAGATAAGCACTGGAATCTGCTCTATCGGCAATCATCGCTGCTCTATCAATCGCTTTTTGAAATCTCTCACTTAAAATCTTCTTAGATTTCTTGCGACCTCTTGAGATAATTATCTGAGCAGGTATGTCTCTCCACATCACCAGAGTTTTTTTTGTCACGCTGCATCCCTAACTAGTCGCAAATATTTTCTGTCCAAGACTTCGCTCAAGGTCTCCATAACCGCTAAGCCGCTCCTCAAACTCTAAATCAAGGTAATCCGCTATCCTCGCAGCCAATTCAGTTAATTTAGGGTCATTGGATTGCACTAGATAAACCACACGTTTGTAATTACCGAAAAACATTTCAATGAGTTCAGGATATTGATCTAACTTCAAACCCCTCACTACTAACCGCTCAAAGTTTTTTGTCAAAAAGTCAGTGAGATAAAATGTACCTGGCTCTTCCTCTGAAAGTTTAGAAAAAGCATCCTTGCCTGCAAAAAACTCATAGCAGTGTGCTCCAGGAATTCTCTCAATTTTCTCAGATTGCAGTAATCGATCAATCTCACCTTTTGAACCACAATCACCGTATGCTACAAAAATTTCCCTATATCGGGATTTCCAATACTTTATTTTTTCAGCCAGTTTAGGAGCAATTAATTCGGGCGAATTATGGAGCTCTGGACTAAGACATTTTAAATCAAATTGTCGTCCCCATT
>CAJXCR010000039.1 GCA_913051825.1 uncultured Halieaceae bacterium | reverse complement strand
AACATGCACCAATAAATAACACTGAGGCTTATGAGCGGGCGAATCCAGATTTCGCTTCTGAAGATTTAATCGTTGTAGATAAATCCGAAGAGGAGGCTTGGGACGATTTTGATTCCGATTTTGATTCCGATTTTGATGATTTTGGTGAAGGACAAAATAGTTTTGTTCCTAGCTTTTGGTTTACTTTTTCTGGCATGCAGACCATTGATGCTGTGCATGATGTGGTTGATTCTCGCCCGGAGACGGGGAAGGTGTTGTCTTTATCTACCACGTTTTCAGTGGTGAGAGATATCTTAGGGGATGATATTGGGGGTGTGGAGTTAGCTTTAGTTCAAAAAAGCTTGCCAGAGGAAATTAATGACTTGATGGTTGCCCCCTATTTTTCAGTCGAAGAAGATCAGGCCCGTGTCACTGTTAGGGTCAAAGAGACGAGCGAATCTTTAAGGCGAGATGAATTCCTTAAAGATTTACATAGACGCTTAATAAATAATACAGGATTGGCCCCAGAACAATTTACTTTTACTGGTATGTTAGTGCTGTATAACAATGTCCTGCAGAGTTTGTTTCGCTCTCAAATCCTTACCTTAGGAGCTGTTTTTTTTGCTATTTTGATTATGTTTTGGGCGCTTTTTAGATCCCTTTCGTTGGCCCTTATTGCTATTGCTCCAAATCTTCTAGCCGCCGCCGCTGTGCTTGGAGTTATGGGTCTTGCTGGTATTCCATTAGATATCATGACTATAACTATTGCGGCTATTGTTGTCGGAATAGGCGTCGACAATTGTATCCATTATGTATACAGATTTATGCGAGAGTTCAGTAAGGATCGAGATTACATGGCGACAATGTACAGATGTCACGGGAGCATTGGTAGGGCGCTATATTATACAACGTTAACAGTTATCATCGGATTTTCTACCTTGACGTTGTCGAATTTTAATCCGAGCATATATTTTGGACTGCTGACAGTTTTAGCCATGGCGGCAGCCGTTTTAGGTGCTTTGCTGTTGCTTCCCCGTCTCATTATATGGATAAAACCTTTAGGGATATAGAAGATATTCAAATGAAGTGTAGACAAAAATGTGGCGCTTGCTGTATTGCCCCTTCGATCACTACGCCATTTTTCGGTATGCCCATGGGAAAGCCTGCTGGAGTAAAATGTATACACCTTGATTCTGATAAGAGTTGTCAGTTGTTTGGAGATTTTCGACGTCCAGCTCTATGCGAAAAATTTATTCCTGAAAAGTATTTTTGTGGAAATTCCTATCGAGAGGCCTACAGAAATTTAAATAGTCTAGAAACCCTCACGAAAGAAGATCGATCAAGGAAATTGAACATTTAATGGAGCAGCCGCTTTTCCCCTTGTCAACTGTTCTCTTTCCCTATGGAAGAATGCATCTTCAGATTTTTGAGCAGCGCTATTTAGACTTGGTAAAGAACTGCATGCGAAATGATTCCAAATTTGGCGTTGTTCTTATCCGGGAAGGTTTAGAAATTGATGAAAAAAGTCATGCTAAATCAAATCTTAGCAGTATAGGCACCTTGGCTCGAATTGTAGATTGGGATCAGTTACCAAATGGGCTGCTGGGAATAACTATCCAGGGTGGTGAAAGATTCTTTTTACTGGATAGCTGGAAGCAAGAAAACGGACTGGTGCTGGGAAATATCAATATTTTTCAATCTGATACCTCTGCGCCAATGAGAAAGGAATGGGCTCCTTTGTTAGATGTATTCCATAGGATAAAGCAACATCCTCATGTTAAACGAATGAACCTTGATATTGATGAAGAAGATGCATGGCAGGTAGGTTTCATACTATCTCAATTGTTGCCTATAGTGGAAATAGATAAACATGAACTTTTGGGTCTTAAAGATATTGAAGAATTAATGGAGAAGCTAGAGAAGATGCTCAGTGAGATGAGTGGTGAAAAGCAGTAGCGAGTTCTAGAATTTTCTATTCTATCTGTATTCTAGTTCTTTCCAGCGATTTACAATCTTGCAAAACAGTAATGCCGTGCGTTCTGCATCATACAAAGCTGAATGTGCTCTGGAGTTGTCAAAATCAATTTTCGCTTCTTGGCATGCTTTTGCTAGAACTGTTTGACCATATGCAAGTCCAGCTAGCGTAGCGGTATCAAAATAAGTGAAGGGATGGAATGGATTTTTTTTTATATTGCATCTTGCCACTGCCGCATTAAGGAATGATGCGTCAAAGTGAGCATTATGGCCCACCAAAATTGCTCGAGTACAACCGTTATTTCGTATTTCTTTTTTAATTATTTGAAAGAAATCGCTAAGCGCAGTTTTTTCGTCTACTGCATCTCGAAAAGGGTGATCAGGATCTATTCCAGTGAATTCTAAAGATGATGCTTCAATATTTGCGCCATCAAATGGTTTTATATTAACACTATAAGTATCTGAAATAGATAAATAGCCATCTGAGCTCATTTGAATTAAAGTGCCAGCGAGTTCGAGAATAGCGTCTGTGTGTGGAGTAAATCCGCCAGTTTCCAGATCCACAACGACTGGTAGAAATCCTCTAAATCGATCATCGATGGAAGTTACCTCATCTCGAGTCATTTATTAATTACCTTCCATTCTACGATTTCTTTAGACATCATCGGTATTAGCCAATCCGCGCCGAGCGGTAATTTTTCTGCAATCTCCCATTCTTCACGTATGAGTGTAACGGAATCTGAATTCTTTTGGAGTCCGTAAAAACGAGCTCCGAATTCGGAGGCAAATCCTTCAAGCTTATCGAGTGCATTCA
Organism: uncultured Halieaceae bacterium; assembly: GCA_913051825.1. Lineage (GTDB taxonomy): Bacteria > Pseudomonadota > Gammaproteobacteria > Pseudomonadales > Halieaceae > CABYJX01. The sequence continues at coordinate 17,392 of CAJXCR010000039.1, read as the reverse complement.
TTTGGTCAAAAACGTGAGTATAAAATTCTAATGAAGCATGAGCTGAGTAAATGCCTGCGCATCCGCAAGCCGATTCTTTACTATGAATGTCATGAGGTGCTGAATCACTGCCTAAAAAAAACTTAGGATTTCCCGAAATTGCTGCCTCTATCAGTGCTGTTTGGTGTGTTGATCTTTTGAGTATTGGTAAGCAATACAGGTGTGGTCTAATTCCACCCCGAAAAAGGTCGCTTCTATTATATATTAGGTGATGTGGTGTTATTGTTGAAGCAATATTGTCTCCAGCGTCTAGGATAAATTGAACAGCATCTTTAGTGGTAATATGCTCCAAAGTGATTTTTAAATCAGGAAATTCTTTTGTTATTGCTGCAAGATGCCGATCGATAAAAAGTTTTTCTTTATCAAATGGATCAATTTCACTATCCGTTACTTCCCCATGGATCATCAGATTTAATTTTTCGCGTTGCATGACTTCAAAAATCGGGAAAAGCGCAGAAATATCGACTACGCCACTTTGAGAGTTCGTTGTAGCTCCCGATGGATAAAGTTTGATTCCACATATTATTTCACTTCTAGCTGCTTCTATAATCTCTTGGCTAGATGTTTTATCAGTAAGGTAAAGAGTCATCAAAGGTGTAAATTGTCTGGGAAAAAGCTCCATCGCGGCTTTGATATCATTGTAATATTCCTTTGCCAATGTCAGATTTGTTACTGGCTTAGATAGGTTAGGCATTACTACCGCTCTCCCAATGTATCTAGAGAGGTCTCTGCAAGCATCTTTAAGTACTGTCCCTTCACGCAGATGGACGTGCCAGTCGTCAGGACGTCTGATAGTCAAATTTTCCAATAGATTTGCTCGTTATTATTCAAAGCCATGCTACCTTAATCTCAAATTTTGGAAAACCATGTTATTTATGCGCTGTGAAATAAAATTTCGCCAGAGTACACTATAAAACAGTTCTATTAACGTGCTTGGAGAAAGACAGATGTCAGAGGTAAATAAGGTTGTGCTTGCATATTCCGGGGGCTTAGATACATCCGTGATCGTTCGTTGGTTGCAGGAAGAATATAGATGTGAGGTAGTGACTTTTACTGCAGATATTGGTCAAGGCGAGGAGGTGGAGCCTGCCCGAGAAAAAGCTGAGGCTTTAGGTGTAAGAGAAATATTTATCGATGATCTGCGTGAGGAATTTGTTCGAGATTTTGTATTTCCAATGTTTAGAGCGAACACCATTTATGAAGGACAATACTTGCTTGGAACTTCTATAGCACGTCCCCTTATCGCTAAAAGGCTAATTGATCTCGCGGGTCAAACTGGTGCAGATGCTATTTCGCATGGTGCGACAGGAAAAGGTAATGATCAAGTAAGATTTGAGTTGGGAGCATATGCTCTCAATCCTGATATTCGTGTAATAGCACCCTGGCGTCAGTGGGATTTAGATTCCCGAGAATCCTTAATGAAGTATTGTAAGCAACACGATATTGGAGTGGACTATGCTCAGGCGGGGAAAAAATCTCCCTACTCGATGGATGCTAATTTATTGCATATATCATATGAGGGTGGAGTTCTGGAGGACCCTTGGGAAGCTCCCGATGAATCCATGTGGCGTTGGACCGTAAGTCCCGAATCCGCTCCAGACGTTCCTACATTTGTCGAACTGGAGTACGTGAATGGAGATATCGTATCTCTGAATGGAGATAAGTTATCTTGTAGCGAACTACTTACTCGATTAAACGTATTGGGAGGAAAGAACGGAGTAGGAAGAGATGACATCGTAGAGAACCGCTATGTTGGGATGAAATCGAGAGGGTGTTATGAGACGCCTGGTGGAACAATCATGCTAAAAGCTCATCGAGCAATAGAATCTTTGACTTTAGACAGAGAAGTGATGCACCTAAAAGACGAACTGATGCCTCGGTATGCTGAACTTATTTATAATGGTTACTGGTGGTCTCCCGAACGAAAAATGCTTCAGGCCGCAATTGATCAATCTCAATTAAATGTAAATGGATGCGTCCGTGTTAAGTTGTATAAGGGAAATGTCACTATAGAAGGTCGTCAATCGAAAGATAGTCTATTTGATTCCAAAATCGCTACATTTGAATCTGACAGTGGTACTTATAATCAAGCAGATGCGGAGGGTTTCATTAAACTGAATGCCCTTCGGTTGAGGATTGCCGCCCGAAAAAAGCAAGGTAGTGAGAATTTAGATTAAACGAGAACTTCCTGGTTGCCTAACTTTATAAAATGCTTTCTATGTCATCTCGTAGCTTTGCTGGCGAAACACTGCTCTTATAATGTTTTAAAACCTGACCGGTCCTGTCCACCAGATACTTGTTGAAATTCCAGCCAGGTGGTTGCGTTTGTCGTCCTAGCTCTGAGAAAACTGGGTTGGCATCTTCCCCAACAACGGAGGTGGTGGCCATCATGGTGAAAGTCACACCGAAATTTTTAAAACATACGTCAGCAGCTTGTTCTTCGTCACTAGCTTCTTGATTAAAGCTGTCACTCGCAAAACCTATTACCGCCAGTCCTTTTCCACCGTAAGTTTTATGGAGCGACTCTAGTCCGCGGAACTGCCCTTTAAATCCGCAATAACTGGCGGTGTTTACAATCAGAATCGGTTTTCCCGAAAAGTTATCACAGAAATTTATATTTTCACTTGAATGAAGTTTCCTCATGGTGGTATCTAGGTAGTCTGGGCAAGTAGCTACAGAATTTGTGGCTAAGCTAATCAAAAGCAAAGCCAAGGATTTTAAAAAAGATTTTTTCATTTTTCTCTCCAGCTAAAGGTGCTTATGCTGACTTTATCGATTTTGGCGTTGCCACATCTTTTAGTCCATTATTGAAATCTTCGTCGATGTAAAATGCTAAAAGAGTAAGATCATCCCTCAACGGAGTATTCCCTCTGTAATCCTCTATAGTATCGATGATACGCGTGACAATATGTTTCGGATCTGAGGTTGCCGTTTTCTTAAGAAGATCTACCAATCGTCTTCTGCCAAATGCTATCGGCTGTTCTTCCCTATTCATAACATCTGTTACACCATCTGTAAGCATGACAAACATTCCAGATGGATCACTAATACGTTGCGTGGAAAATGCGAAATCTGACTTTGTCCTGAGTGCGCCAACTGATCGTCTGTCACCTTTTAGTTCTACTACTTCGCCGTCATTTAGCATAAGAAGAGATGAATTAGCCCCTGCGAATTCTAATGTGTTGGTCGATCTGTCTAGGATACAAACTGTACCATCGAAACCTGCATCAGATTCTGCTAATTCTGCATTGTTTTGGAATAGCATGTCTTTAATTAATCGATTAGAGACCGAGAGATAATCTCCTGCGGTAGAAACTGACTCATCTTCTATGGCCCTATCAAATACTGACCGAGCTATGATTGAAGTGAATGCACCAGGCACTCCATGCCCTGTGCAATCTATGACAGCGATAATCGTTCTGTCCGCTGTAGTTCTTACTACATATATATCTCCCCCTACGATATCTCTTGGTTGCCAGGTTAGGTGAATCTTGAAATCATCGGGAAATTTCTCGGCACGTAGTAGTGCTTGTTGTAGCTTCGCTGCATAGTTAATAGAACTTTGGATTTCTTGATTCGCCGCTGAAGCAAGCTCGTTAGCTTCTCGCATTTCTTTAGTTCTAGCGTCGATTAACGAAGAAACTTCTTCTGACATTCGCGTAAAAGCGAGTGACATCATCTCGGTAGATGAGTCTTCTCCACCAAAAGCGGCGTCAGCGTCAGACATTCGACGCATTGTAGAAAGGTCTTCCAATATTAGGCGTTTGGGTTCACCTTCAAGCTGATCAGCTAGAAGGCCCATTTTTTCTAGAATAATTTCATCTCTGTCACGTCGTTTATCCTTCTGCTCCTGCTTTATCTGATTCATTTCAACCAAATGTGAGCGATAACGATCAAGAGCTCGTGACAAGCGAGCAACTTCATCATTTCTCGAATGCAATAAACCTTCTTTAGCTTTGGGTATTTGCACATCGAGATCACCCTCAGTTAGTGAATGTAGCACAGAGATGGCTTTAGAAATGCCACCGAATGCGTAGTTCGTTAACCACAAAGCAACTATAAGAACAGCTATCACAATTGCTATCGCTGTAGACAGCGTAGTGATGTAGTCATTTTGAAGAGCTTGAACAGGCGCTCTTTCATCTTTTAGTACAATTAATTGGGCTTTTTCTCCTTTGGCATAGCTGCTTACCGGAAATCCGAAAAAAGCCACTCCCAAGTTTTCATCTAAATATCCAAAACTTCCCGTAGCTAAAAGATTTTGTATATTTGCTGCTAGGATATTCTTTGATTTGGTTACTAATCCCGATATATCTTCAAGCCCAGAATAATCTTCTACTTCTAGAAAGCTATTTAGCTCAGCAACTTGTTCGTTAAAATGCAAAGTCGTTTTTATTTGCGAGTCATATTCAAACATCTCTAGCGTTTCAAAGAGATTTTTTCCGATAACAACGGTGCCGAGGAGTTCAGTTCTAGCTTCGTCGTTCTCAGGTCGAATTTCTATAAAAAGTGATTCATTAAGGGTCGATTGCTCACTATTCTCCTTGTCTTTTATCTCGACAAGTGTGCGTCTAGACGTCAGACCTGAGCGTGTCATGCCAATCTTTCGGGTGGTCCTGCCGTTAACCAAAAAATCTGGCTCTGCCGAACTTGAGCAAGGGTCAACTCCGTATCCTTCCATTGCTGTTCTACAATATAGTAAGTCGTTATTTGGAGATATAACCATGGCAAAACTTAATAAGCTATCTTCTACGTCCTCAACTAAAAAGCCATCGAAGACCGCAGCTATGTCTTTCTTGCTTTGACTCGCTAGAGCATTAAAGACAGGGTTGCTGAAGTTTCCTTCTATCTCTGTGTCTGGTGAGAAGTAGAATTGGCTATTTTCTTGCCAGACGGCTCTTTTTTCAAATGATCCAGTTATTGGATCCCATTCACCCACTGATTCATATGCCTGATTGGATGCCGTAGTCCAGGCTTGATGAATTAGTGATGCAGAGGAATCAAGACCATATTCTTCTTGACGTTCTTGCTGCAAGTTAGATAGCACGAAAAAAGTTGTGGCAATAAGCACATTACCAAATATGGTAAGCAGCAAAAGTTGGATTTTGGTTGTCATTTAGTATTTTTCTCTTTTGTATTGATGCTGTGTTTATCTTGGTCTAAAGACTATTTTTACTTTTGCATCGCTTACTTGAACCGCCTTGCCTTCAAATTGGGGAGGGTTATAGACCCAAGATCTTATATGTTTTAATGCCGATTTCTCAAATAAGCCAGGAGGGGAGCTTTCTAAAACATGTGGATCAAGGACCGTGCCTTCAGATGAGATTGAAAAGCCTACGGTGACTTCACCGACAAAATTAAACCGCTTTGCTCTAGGGGGATACCTCAAGCGGCCTTTTTTCGCTAGTTCACATTCGATTGTCACGTTGTCGCCATTATTGTTGAATTGGGCTTTTGTAGTTGCTGCTTCAACCAGATTTGACATAAAAAATGTCATTGACAAAAATAAAGCAGTAACTAACGCAATTTTGAAAAAGTGGTTTATACAAAGCATGATTTTTCCTGCATAAAGATGTGTTGTTAATAAATCCTCTAAGTAACAAAGCTTTATTGGTCAAGATAATCTTGTTAGGCTAATTTGGCAACTGAAAGCGTGAATTTGTTTCTTAGCAGAGTCTCAAATTAGCGATATTATAGGGTTTCTAAGAGAACACTGATCAAAGTTTTAGAGAATTTTGAAATAGGAAAGTATGCAAATAATTCACGAAGATCTATTAGCTATGGTAGAAGCAATGCCGGCTTTTCCTCAAGGCGTCAGCAAAGTGCTAGATTTGTGTTCTAAGGCAGATTGTTCTCCAAAAGATCTCGTCTCTGTTGTTGAACGTGATCCTGTGCTAGCTATGCGAGTCCTCAAGCTCGTAAATTCACCTTTTATAGGCTTGTCTCAACCGATTAGTTCAATTTCGCACGGGGTAGCTTACGTCGGTATGAACACGATAAAAAATATCGCACTCACAGTGGCGGCTATTGGAATGCTGCCACGCGAGAATAAAGCAAATTTTGATATGGATGAATTTCTACAACATTCTTTAGGAACAGCTGCAGTATGTAAAAGAATGGCTGGTTTGAAAGGAGTAAAAGAAACGAATTCTGCGGATTATTTTTTAGCGGGATTGCTACATGATTTCGGCAAGGTCATATTGGTTCGACAGATGCCTGATCAATTTTCTGAAGCATTGGAGGAGGCACAAAAAAAGAAGTTAGCACTTGATGCAGCCGAGCGCATGATTTATAAAATTGATCACGCTGAAATAGGGGCTGTCTTAGCTGCGCATTGGGCTCTGCCCGAGGGTTTGATTCGCGCTATTCGTTATCATCATTCGGCAGGAGATCTTTCCAATCCTTCGTTGTTAGAACAGATAGTAATGGCGGGTAATTTGGTTGTTCATCGTTTGGGTTTTGGGTCGTCCGGTAATTATTATCCCGCAGAGCTTCCCAAATCAATTATTAAAAATTTAGGTATGAACATTGATGAAATCATTTCCGCAATTGGAGATACTGATTCTTTATTTGCTGATGCGAAGGCTTTTGCGTCGACTTAAAGGAGCTAGCTCTAGATGAGATTTAAATTTTGGGGTGTGCGGGGATCTATAGCGACGCCAGGACCCAAAACAGTTCGATATGGGGGAAACACCACATGTATAGAAATACGTGGAGCATCCAATGAGCTGGTGATTTTAGATGCTGGGACAGGTATTTTCCAACTTGGAAATACCTTGGCGCCTGAGTTTCCAATAAATATAAACATTTTTTTGTCTCATACCCATTGGGATCACATCCAAGGGCTACCCATGTTTTCTCCAATCTTTGTTCCAGGAAATAAGATAACTATTCATGGTGCTATGGATATTGTTTCTCAGCATAGTGTTAAGGAGGTTTTATCTAGACAAATGGAACATGCATATTTTCCGGTGAAAGAAACTGAATTGGCTGCAGAATTAAGCTATGTAGATTTGCAGGAGAATGACTGCATCGAATTTGGAGAAACAAGAGTTACTAATTGTTTATTAAATCATCCAGTGCTCAATTTTGGATATCGCGTTGAATCAGCTGGTAAATCGCTTGTTTTTACTGGAGATCATGAGTGGCCATACAATATCTATGATCAAACTGATCCTGAATATGGTGCATATCAAGAGATAATTAATGCCCGTCGTCAAAAAATCATAGATTTTTTTAAAGATGTAGATGCTTTAATTATTGACACATCATATGACGATATCGAATATGAGCAATCGAAAGTGGGTTGGGGGCATGGGACATTTGATAAAAGTATAGCGGCGGCAAAAGAGTCATCAGTGAAAAAATGTTATCTAACTCATCACGAGCCAACACGTTCTGATGATGAATTAGAAGATCTTTATTTTGCAGCACTGGAACGCAATGATATATCTGATTCTGATCCGGAATTTATTCTTGCTAAGGAAGGTGTGGAATTTTTAGCGTAAACAATTGAAGTATTAGATGGAAAGGCTGATTTTCTAAAAGGTAAGCTAATGAAGAACGACAGTATTTTTGAACACGAACAAGCTCTGTTGTTAAGTGCAAATGAGTTGCTTGATCAGAATTCAGATTCGATCTCTTCTGAGAACTATGAGGAATTAATTTCCGAATATAAGCGTTTGTTAAAAACAACGTCGCGGTTAGTTAGGCATAATGATAGAAATGAACAGCGCTTAAATGATTTGGCTAAAGAGGCAAACGAGAAAAGCCAGCAGCTTGAAGGGCTATCGAAGCAATTGTCTAAGTATCTTTCTCCTCAGGTATATCAATCGATATTTTCTGGGGAGAAGGCAGTTAGTGTTGCTAGTACGCGGAAAAAGCTAACAATTTTCTTTTCTGATCTTGTTGGATTCACAACCATTTCAGAAAATCTTCAGTCTGAGGACTTAACGGGGGCATTAAATTTTTATCTAAATGAAATGTCTACAATAGCGTTGGATCATGGAGCAACGATAGATAAATATATTGGTGATGCGATTATGATGTTTTTTGGCGACCCTGAAACTCAAGGAGTTGAAGAAGATGCTTACCGCTGTGTTTCTATGGCTGTTGAGATGCGAAAAAGGCTGTTAGATCTAGAGAGTAAATGGGGTTCTTTTGGTCTCCAAGAACCACTTAAGACAAGGACTGGAATAAGTACCGGATACTGTACTGTCGGGAATTTTGGGAGTGACAACCGTCTAGATTATACAGTCATTGGTGCGGGTGTTAATATGGCTTCAAGACTAGAGTCTGCGGCGACGCCGGGAGACATACTACTCTCTTTCGATACCTATAACGCAGTAAAAGATAGGATACCTTGTGAAGAGTGTGACAAAGTCGCTCTTAAAGGGATACAAAATCCTGTTAGAACTTTTAGAGTATTAGGTGATGAGGACTCAAAAAACTATCTGCAAGTAAGCGCTGAAAATACCTCGCTGAGAGCAAGGATTGATCGTTTGAGTGATTCTCAGCGGCATGAGCTTGAAGAGTCACTTCGTTCGGCGCTAGAGAAGCTAGCTTCTTATAAGGATCCAAAGCATCGTTAACTTAATTAGTTTTTTATTCAACCCATCCCCTATAAACAAAATATGTATTAGCATTATGTGCTAGAAAATCATAATCAAATTTTGAGCTTCTCCTAGCCATTTCGATAAATCCTAGCCCAGCTCCTCTACTCCCATCGGGAGGTCCTGACCGCAACCTATCTTTATAGGCGGATTTTAGTTCATCTTTATTCATTTCGGTCAAGGGTTTGAGTATTTCTTCAAGTCTATCGACATTTTTAGGGTCTATTGAATTAACAGCTTCTATCATAAAGCCTTTTTCAGTTTTACTTATTGCAACTGATCCGACTCCACTTTGATCAAGGCGGTCAACTGAATATCGGATGATGTTCTGAGCTTGTTCAACAAATATACCAAAGACTTTTTTAACCACAGGAAGATCTTCAGAATCGGAGAGTTGCTCTTTAACGGCGCCCGATAGGCTAGTAAGAACTTCTTCGCTAAGGGGTCCTGAATAGCAGAAAAATGTGCCCCTTGAAATCATTAATTCGTGAAGTTTTAGTGTTTCATTTTCCATGCTACTAACCGTCCCTTAGAGATCAATTTTTAGTTTTTATGCTATTTCAGTCTTCTGTTGCGAGAAGAAGCCCTCTAATTAATGGCTTCTAAACTAAAAGAGACATTTTCCATATCTTCTTCGAATTCGGACCCTGCTTCTTCCATGGCGTCATCCTCGGTGCGATATTTCCATATAATCCGAATTTGCTTTTCGTTTCCTGCTTGATCAAGATACTCAAAGAAATCAAATAAAAATTTGGCTGAAGAGCTATTAAAATAATAAAGTTCAATTGTTACGGTGAAGCTTTGTGAAGAGCTAAGGTTTTCGCGAAGCGCTTCCATAACTGGACCAGAAAATTCAGATATATCCTCGGGGTAACATTCGCCCTTAATGGAGCAGTTGGACGAATCAATCTTCACTTCAGGTGTTCTTGTGGTTCCGGCCATTTCCATTTGTTTCTGTATCCTTTTTTATTCCAATTCGAAAATCAATAAATCCGATCAAAAATATTATGGATCACGTTATCTCATGCGTCATAATTATATCCTTTTAAATCAGCAGAAAATAATTTATTAGTGACGCTCTCTGGGCACTGTGACACTTTGCCGATATACCTAACTAGTTTTGCAATACCTCCTTCAACGGTTTTGCCTTCTCGCAAGATATTTCCTCGTACTTTGTGCTGGAATGAAACCGAGCGATTATGGATTGCAACACCTAGACATTTAACGATTTCGATGGCAAGTTTAGGATGTTCTTCTGATAAAGATAAAAAAGAGGCATGTGTTAGCACGAGAACATCAGCTTCTTCTATAGCTGCTACGGTTGCGCTTCGTGCCGATTCCATTAATAGGTTAACTTCGCCTAATATCCCAGGAGCGGGGAAGGTGGCTGTTTGCAAGACAACATCACGTTGATTAATTCGAATCTTTTCAAACACCGAGAATGAGCCCCTTAGAAGCAAAAAAAGATCCGTATCTTTATCTCCTTGCGCAACTAAAATTCTTCCTGCTTCCACTGAGCGCTCTTGCGTGTAGGTCAGAAGTGCTTCGGCCCCGTCAAGGCCAATTCCAGGAAGTAGATTTTCTAGAATATCCTTTTTCCTGGATTCGCTAAGTGGGGCTGTAGAAGTATTTTTAGATAATTCAGGTTCTGACATGGGTGTTAATCAAGATATTCTTTATAATTCATATACTCTATATAGATGTTCGCGGCGTCTAGCGCAAGTCCGTTCCATAATTTTTTCTTTAAGATAATTGGTGAGTCTGGGGTTTTTTGTACCAAATATTCTGCGACAAGTGCTAAAGTTGATTTGGGACGCTTTTTAATTTAGAGATTTTGTTTTGATTCTGATTTTGCGATAAGGCATCTAAAGGCGGAAATATGCAAAGTTCTGACGTAATAATTATAGGGGCTGGACTATCGGGAATTGGTGCTGCTGTATATCTTGCTGAGCGTTGTCCCAAACGACGATTTCTGATTTTAGAAGCTCGCGATGCTATAGGTGGCACTTGGGATCTTTTTCGATATCCAGGCATTCGTTCTGATAGTGACATGCATACCCTAGGCTATAGTTTTAAACCTTGGCTAGAAGCTAAGGCTATTGCAGATGGTCCTTCCATACTGAATTACATTAGAGAAACAGCATCTGAATATCTGCTTGAAAATAAGATTCTTTTTGGCCACAAAGTTGTACGCAGCGAATGGTTGTCGGATAAATCAAAATGGTTGATTGAAGCTGAAATCGAAGATTGTGGTGAATTAGCACAGTTTGAGAGCAATTTTTTACATATTTGTGCTGGCTACTATAGTTATAGCAAGCCTTACGATCCAGTATTTGCAAACCAGACAGAGTATAAAGGTCAATTGGTTCATCCACAGTTTTGGCCAAAGAATTTAGATTATCGAGGTAAGCGAGTTTTGGTTATTGGTTCTGGTGCTACTGCTATGACTTTAGTGCCAGCGATGGCTCGGGAGGCCGAAGAAGTTATTATGTTGCAGCGCTCTCCGAGTTACGTTATTTCTAGACCTGCAATAGATCGATTGGCTAATTTTTTGCGTTTTATTTTGCCTGATATGTGGGCTTATTCAATGATTCGCACTCGCAATACGCTTGGGCAGCAATGGCTATACTATCGAACGAGAGTCGCGCCCAATAAAGTGAAAGAATTTCTTTTGGGTAAGGTTCGTCAAGCGTTAGGAGAAGATTACGATGTGGGCAAGCACTTTACACCGAAATATAATCCGTGGGATCAAAGGATGTGTCTTATTCCTGATGATGATCTTTTTGAAGTAATAAATAATGGTAGTGCGCGAATCGTAACAGACGAAATCAAATCATTTACTTCTGCTGGAGTTGCTTTGATGTCTGGTGAAGAGTTAAAAGCTGATATTGTTATCACGGCAACTGGTCTTCAATTGAATGTAATGGGAGATATCGAAGTCACAGTAGATGGTCAGATTGCTGATTTTTCTCAATGTTGGACCTACAAAGGTTTGATGCTGACTAATGTTCCCAACTTAACGAGTACCTTCGGATATATTAATGCGTCTTGGACGCTTAGAGCAGATTTAACGGCTGAATGGTTATGTAGAGTGCTGAATCATATGGATGTTAATGACTTTCATAAGGTCGTACCTCAATTGCCAGATGAATTGAAAGATATGCCTGCAAAGCCTTGGATAAGTGACTTTAATCCTGGATATATGAATCGAGTAATGCATCTTCTTCCAAATCAAGGAGATCGAGAGCCGTGGATTAATCCGCAGAGTTATTTTAAGGATCGTAAGATGTTTCGTCGAGCAGTGCTTGAGGATGGTTTTTTGCGATTTTCAAAGAAAGAAGCAGCATGCCAGGATAAGATTTCGAATTCTAAATTAGACAGTGAAGGCGCTTAAATTTTCAACTGCGGTTAACCTCGTCTAGTGGAAGTCTCGTGATCTTAGTTTAAGAGATTGTAGGGCATGTGAGTAATCATAAATTTTTGTTGCAATTACGTTAGCCACACCTTCCCTGCTTTCTAGTAATCCTTCCACCAAAATCAGGTAAGCTCTTGTTAAAATGTGACTAAATTCTTTTTGGATTCTTGGCCAAACAATTACATTGCTGTTTCCCGTTTCATCTTCTAGTGTTAGGAATAAAACTCCTGATGCGGTACTTGGTCGTTGTCGACAAGTCACAAGGCCTGCTATGCAGATAAATCGTTTATTTTTAAGGGAATTAAGTTCTGAGTTCGACTTGCATTTATTGAATGGTGCATACTTGCGTAATAGTTTTATCGGATGTGATCGCAAGCTTAATCCAGTTGCTTGGTAATCTTCTAAAATGTCTTGCATCATATTTGTTGAAGGAATTCCTGTTTGGCTCTTTAGAAAGTTATTATTCTTTATTACCTCTAATAATGGATGTGCAGATGTTGGGATTAAAATTTCCCAGATGGAGTTTTTTCGACTGCCAGTAATTGATTTTAGAGCGTCGGCTTTGGCAAGTGCCTCCATGTCCTTTTGATCAAGTTGTGCTCTTTCTCGTAAATCAGTAGTGGATATAAAGATGTCTTCTTTTGATGCTTTAGTTATACGAGCTGCACCATTATTACTAAGATTCTTTATTAATCTAAAGCCTAGGCGGATAGTCCTCCATTGCCTTTTCGACAGCAACTGATGATTCCATTGGCTTTGATTGATATCAATTGGAAGTATGTTTATGCCATGTCTTTGTGCATCTTGGATTAATTGTGATGGTGAGTAGAAACCCATCGGTTGGCTATTTAGTAAGCTGGTGAAAAATGCTCCAGGATGATGACATTTTATCCATGCTGATATGTAGGATAAAATTGCGAAACTAGCGGCATGCGATTCTGGAAAACCATAACCACCAAATCCTTTAATCTGTTCGAATAGTTCTTCAGCAAACGTACGTTTATAGCCACGACGCAACATTCCCTGAATTAATTTTTTTTCAAATATCATTAATTGGTTGTTTTTTTTCCAGTTAGTAATTGCTCTTCTGAGTCGATCGGCTTCTCCGCCAGTAAAACCGGCTGCAACCATTGCTAATCGGATTATTTGTTCTTGAAAAATTGGAACACCTAAGGTTCGTTCTAATATGGATCTAATTTCATCACTAGGATAAGTGATTTTTTCAAGATTCTTTTTGCGTCGAAGATAAGGGTGAACCATATTTCCTTGAATAGGACCAGGGCGAATAATAGCAATTTCGATAACTAAATCATAAAAGCTAGATGGTTTTAATCTTGGGAGCATGGACATTTGTGCTCGAGATTCAATCTGGAATACTCCAATAGTGTCTGCTTTTTGCATCATCTTATATGTAGCAGGATCTTCTCTTGGTATATCTTTTATATCTTTAATTTTTGGGTAGTAAGAGTTGATTATTTGTAGACTTTTTTTTATTGCGGATAGCATGCCGAGTGATAGTAGATCAATCTTAAGAAGTCCTAGAGATTCAATATCTTCTTTATCCCATTGTATGATCGTACGATTTGGCATATTTGCATTTTCGATAGGTACTATGGTTGAAATTGGATTGTTCGTTATGATGAAGCCGCCAACATGTTGTGATAAATGTCTGGGCAAACCAATAACTTGTTCAACTAAATCGTAAAATAGAAATGCTTTTTTTTTGTAGTTTCTGATGTTTTTACCAGAAAATTTTTTAAATATAGTTGGATCTCTATCTTCCCAATAATTTGAGAGCGTTAATTTATAAATAAGATCTGAATCTAAGCCTAAAGCTTTCCCAACATCACGAATCGCGCTACGCGAACGATAGGTGATAATGCTCGCTACCAGAGCAGCTTGTGTTCTGCCATATTTGTTATAAACATATTGTATGACTTCTTCTCGACGTTCATGCTCAAAATCTACGTCTATATCTGGAGGCTCGTTACGTTCTCGAGAAATGAATCTTTCAAATAACATACAGACTTCTTCTGGAGAAACTTCTGTAATAAACAAGCAATAGCAAATTACAGAGTTGGCTGCAGATCCACGCCCTTGACACAAAATATTTTTTTCACGAGCAAAACGAACTATATCGTATACAGTTAAGAAGTAATGTTCGTACTTTAACTCATTGATTAATTCGAGTTCATAATTGATTTGTTTTTGTATTTTATCTGGTACGCCACTCGGCCATCGTTGAATAGAACCTTCATTAACTAAATTCCTGAGATACATATTTGCATCACAAGTTCCAGATATCGTTTCTTTCGGGGCTTCATAGCGTAGTTCATCTAAGCTGAACTTGCATAATGAAGCAATGTGTAAAGTTTCAGAAATTAATTCTTCTGGATAGAGTGAGGTTAAGATGTCTATATTTCGTAGATGATTTTGAGCGTTAGATAGACGTCTTGTTCCAAGTTCTTTAACAGATAAGTTGTGTCGAATAGCACTAAAAACATCATGAAGTGGTTTATTTTTGGCATGGCACATTTGCACATTGCCACAGGCCACCATTGGAATAGAAAGCTTGTAAGATAATTTCTGATTAGCTGAAATCTTTTTTTCTTCATTATTGTTTAATAATCTTGTTATTCCTAACCAAATGCGATCGCGGAAGAGTCTTTCTAGGTGATGGCCATATTGATATTCAAGATTATTATTTTGGCTTGGCAACCAGATTATTAGGCATCGTTTAAGATAAAATATGATGTCGTGCAGATAAATGCGATATTCGCCTTTAGGACAGCGTCTTCTTGCCAAACTGATTAAGCTAGATAGTTCGCTATAGGCTAACTTGCTTGGTGCAAGAACTATTAATTTCATGCCATTATCAAGCTTAAATTCACTACCAATAATTAACTTAATGTCTAGTGATTTTGCTGCAATATGTGCCTTTACAGCTCCAGCAAGAGAACACTCGTCTGTGATTGCGATAGCTGTATAACCCATTTTTGCTGCATATTTGACTAGTTTTGCTGGTTGAGATACTCCGCGTAGGAAACTAAAGCAACTTAAGCAATGTAGTTCTGCATAATGTTTCATTTGCATTTTAACGAATGAGATTAAGGTTCTCATGCTGGCAACTTATTATACTGTATAAATATACAGTATAATAAGTTGCTAAATCAATCCAATTATCAGAAAGTGTGACTGATCATGTCTCCACTTAGCAAAAACAGGTCGATAAATTTATGAAAAAGTATTTACAAATTCTTGGTTTTTGGATTTTATTTATTACTGCAATCACTATTGCAGGATGTATTGGAGTTCCGAGAAGTTTGGAGCCCGTTGAGGGATTTGTTGCAGACCGTTATTTAGGAAAGTGGTATGAGATAGCTCGATTGAATCATCGTTTCGAGAAGGATTTGGAGGCAGTTACGGCAGAGTATAGTTTGCTGCCTGAAGGAAAAATTCGTGTGATTAACCGAGGTTATTCAAAAGAAAAAGGTAGGTGGAAGCAGATTACGGGACACGCTAAATCTGTTAGTGATGTTAGTATCGGGCATCTTAAAGTGTCTTTTTTTGGTCCTTTCTATGCGAGTTATGTGATTTTTGGATTAGATCATCGAAATTATCAGTATGCTTTTGTATCAGGTTACAATACTAATTATCTTTGGCTTTTATCACGGGAGCCTAAAGTTAGTGATTTTGTAAGAGATGAGTTTATAGAAGCAGCGCGCATGGCAGGCTTCTCTGTAAAAGATTTAATTTGGGTTGATCAAAATCTCAACCTCTAACTGCCCAAAATTTTATTTGGGTATTCTTTAAGGAAATATACCCTGTATATACCAGCGCTTTGTTCTTCTGTTACAGAAGATCCAGTAATGATCCCCATATATATTTTTCGCTATGTAGTAGTCACGGCTTATGGGTTTAGACCACCAGTTGTCTTCAATTCGTTCTGGTCCAGAAATCAAGTGAAGTTCATCCTTCCAATACAGTTTTTTTTCATGGTGTTTTAATTGCTGTGGCTTTGGTAGCAACCAGAAAGGTCTTTCATTAAATTCATTTTTTATATTTGATAATAATCTAGAATCATCATCTGCTGCCGTATAAACGGCATATTCAGGAACATGTTCATCGCGGCACCCCAATCTTCGGATGTTTTTTGAATGAAGGCGGCTGCGTAATTTGTCTAATAAATCTTCTCTAGGTTCTTGAGTTTCGGCTTGAGGAAAGAAATCAAAGTTCCTAGAGGAGATTGAAATAAAATTTTCACATCGCAGTGAAAGCCCTTCAACTGCGGTTTTAAAGATTTGATTTTCGAGTTTTATTAAAGTGAGTCGATGCCAAATCGTATAGTTCGCACAGCATGAAGTGCTTTGTATGATTAATTCCTCTACATCACCACCTGCACTATGAAATAACCAGCAAATTTTATTAGTATAAACCTGCATCTTAGATAAAAAAACATTCAAAGATGCTAGAAGGCGCTCAATAGATGAAATCATTTCGTTTTTATTTCGCACGCTGTAATCAAACCATTGTTGCTCTAGGAAGGTATGTTTCGGATAGTAATCGTTAAATATTTCTTCGCGTCGACCTAGGGTATATTCTATGAATTCGATAAAACTTCCTTCGAAGCGAATTTTCAAATCTTGACTAGGTATTTTGATAATATCACCAAATGTATTTAATCCAGAGAGATTTAATTTATTTATAGTAGGATTAAAATTGCCGAGTAGATTTAATGGCAAGGGAGAGATGCGTTCCTTTAAATTTGAATTAAAAGCAATATTAAATTTTCTTTCTCTGTGAGATATAAGCCAAGATGCTGCTGCGGTAGGTGCCATCCCGTATCGAACATCGTATCCGATATCCATGATTTTCTCGTCGATTGTAGATAAAAGATTATTTAAATCTCCAAATAGTTTTAGGCACCCACCAATTTCTAATCTTAAGCTGTTATGCCATATATTTAATCTTGGTGTTATGCTGTAAGCCCATAAACATAGTTCTTCTAAGCATTTCTTTTCAGCAGATTTATTTCTTTTCAATAATTGAAGATTGGAATTTAGTGCTTGAGCTTCTTCGATAAGTAGCCCTTTTTTGATACCTGAAAAAAAAGCATGATTATTTATAGAAATAATGCGTTGGTCTTGAAATACTGCCATCGGAGTATCTTCTTCTAGACTCAGGCTTTGCAGAAAAAAATTTTCAAATCTTAGACAAAGCCAAAGACTCATATTTGTAAATTTTTAATTGAAGATAACTTGAACCTATCCTTTTCTTCATTTGCTAATTGAATAGTTATATTTTGTTTTCCGCCACGCTGTTTTAG
>CAJXCR010000038.1 GCA_913051825.1 uncultured Halieaceae bacterium | reverse complement strand
CAATCCATAGCTGGCTGCAAGCAAGAAAATTGATCCTGCTTCGTAAATTAAGTTAGTAGGGTTCAACTCCTTTCCCTGGAGTATGATTAGCCGAGTAATTCCAGTAATAGCAATAAAGATCGGAAGTTTGATCGGAACCTCGTGGCTTGAATAGTACGCAGCCGCCATACCAATTACCTCGAGATAAATAAACAATAATAACAGGTCGGCTAGATTTACACTTCTAGTATCAACAAAGCCAAGTATCTCTATAATCGCTGCTATAATAGCCAATGAAGCTATCGCAAACAGCAAAGTTCTCTCTCCAAAAAGAAATAGCATTCGCACTGCTTTATCAAGCATCCACTTCTCGTCAGCTGTTGTCTCGTTCTCCTCTTGATTCATATTAAGCTCCTAGAGCTGATGAAAAAGCCAAAAATAGTGATGTTTATTTTTCCAATTCATTGCGTATCATTTTCCGTAAGGCTTCTTCATCGCCGCGTCGAAATCCGATATGAGAGTAAACGATCTTGCCTTTGCGATTTATCAAATATCCAGACGGCATACCAATAACATTATATAGTTGAGAAACTATTCCTTTTGGATCAGCAAGAACCGAATATGATACTGGAAAATCTTTCAGAAAATCTATCGCGTCCTCTCTTATAGCGTCTACATTTACAGCCAAAACATAAAATCCATCACCAGAAAACTCTCTGTACAATTGTTCTAACGCGGGCATAGATAATCTGCATGGCGCGCACCATGAAGCCCAAAAATCTACATAAACTAAAAAGTCTTTTTTTTGTTCTAAAGAATAAGTTACATCATCATTCAATAAATCGGGAAGGGAAAATTTTGGCGCGAAATCTCCAGCTTCTAATGCCTCAATTTTGAGGGTTAGAAATAAAAGCAGAAAAGATAAAAATACTCCTCGGTTTTTGCTCAACAAAAATTTCAAAATGTTCTCCAAAATCCTTACTAATTAAATATTTTTCAGGATCTTTTGAGTCTACTATTTATTATACTATTAATTTGTGGTGTCCAGAATAATCAGAATAACATTTTGGAGAAATAGATTTTAAACTAATGCATACAAAAGATGGTCATTACTACTTTTGGACGGTTACCATTATGCGAGTGGTTCCAACCTATTTTGTATTTGCGATTATGCTTTCTATGCTACTTTATCCAGGCGGAAATATACACGATAGCTCTCAGTTGGGGTATTCATTATCGAGCAATTTTTTGAGCGACCTAGGCACTTATACAGCTTACTCAGGCGAAGTAAATTTTTTCTCTTCACTTTTATTTAATACGGCAATGCTAGCGTTCTCAATGGTGGCCATTTCGTTTGTTTATGCGCCCATGCTATTTAGATCTAGATCTTTAGATTTCAGAATTGCTCTGTGTGGATCAGCATGTATGATCATCGGATGTTTGTTATTTTGCGCCGTCGGCCTCACTCCGGCCGATCTCTATCTAGATCCACATATATTCTTTGCTATGAATGCACCTAGATGGCTCGTGGTTGGCGGGTTTCTTTATTTAACAGTTCTGTATCGCTCTGATACTAAAGGTATTTATCTGATTACAATTTCAGCTTTCTTTTTGCTGATTCTCGGGTATGCGTGTTATCAATTTGTTACTCGTGAATCTGCAATAGCGACGATGGAAAAATTAGTTGCCCAAGCAACTATCCAAAAAGCCATTGTAACGGTGATGCTTAGTAGTATGTTTGTAATGAGCTTTGCCTTTGCGGATAAAATAAAAAAGATCGGTCCTCAAAGTTAAAAATTGGTCTTTGCAAGTTGGATCTATCGATTATTCATGGTGGCAATTGAAATAGACTAATCCTCAAATCAGTATTCACTTTTAAAGGCCTGCTATGTTACGGTTCCAATAATGAAGGATTGGATCAAGCGGAATAGATTTGTAATGCCGGTCTTGTTTATTGGGGCGCTCCCTATTTTCCTCGAAGGAGAGAAGCAGAGCGGAATGTCGATAATGGGCGTTATATTCGCCTTGTTATTTTTGGTGAGGCTTTTTGCAGATTATTGGTTTTTTGTCCGAAAATCTGAGTGATTTTTGGATTGGTTACAGATAAATCTTTATTCTGAGCAGAGGCTGAGGTGGAACATTTCATCAGCTGCTTTCTCGATATGTAAATTCCTTCTGCAGCTAAGCGCATAGTTTATTTTTTTAAACTAATTATTTGTGTTTGGTGTTTTATTTTTTAAAATATGAAGTTCAAAAATTGCATATTTACCAAATGACACCGAATGTAATATGGTATGTCTACACTAGGTTACGACAGCATTTAATTAATTTGCTGTTAATTATTAATATTAAATATAGGAGATTTGTTTGTGGGACTTATTAATACTGAAATTTTACCTTTTACGGCCGACGCGTTTAAGGATGGTGAGTTTATTACTGTTGACAGTAATGATCTAAAGGGAAGCTGGTCCGTGTTCTTTTTTTACCCAGCTGATTTTACGTTCGTCTGCCCCACAGAACTTGGAGATGTAGCGGACTATTACGATGAGTTCAAATCTATGGGCGTTGAGATTTTCGCAGTGTCCACTGACAGTCATTTTTGTCACAAAGCTTGGCATGATTCATCGGAAACAATAAATAAGATAAAGTATCCTATGATTAGCGATAATACCTTTCAAATTTCGAGAAATTTTGAGGTTTTGAGAGATAATGAAGGCAGATCGGATCGAGGTACATTTATCGTAGATCCCGATGGCATAATTCAAGCCATGGAAGTGACCGCCGAAGGAATAGGCAGAGACGCGAGCAGCTTAATGAGAAAAGTGAAGGCGGCGCAGTATGTGCGTGCACATCCAGACGAAGTATGTCCGGCAAAATGGGAGGAAGGTGAAGAGACCTTAGCGCCCTCATTAGACTTGGTCGGTAAAATTTAACATATAGCGCTTTGGGCGCTTTTTGGTAAGCGCCCTTTCTCTCGGTTTTAAGAGCACCAAAATGATTAACGATGAGATTAAGCATGCAGTTACGGGTTATTTCCAGCAACTGCAGCGAGAAGTAGTAATACTTTTACAAACAGGAGAGCATCCCAAAAGAAGTGAGCTGGCTGAATTTTTAGCATCTATCTCTGCTTTATCGGAAATGGTACATTTTGAGGAATCTGACCTTAATGACCAACTGAGAAGCCCAGTAAGTTTTGCACTAAAAGTCGATGACGAATTTTCGGGTATTATCTTTTCAGGGATCCCTGGAGGTCACGAGTTTAACTCACTCATATTGGCCATTCTTCAGTGCGGTGGCGCTGATTTAAAACTTGATAATTCTATTCAGAGTCTAATTTCTAAAATTGATGAGCAACTTACATTTGAGATTTTCGTTAGCTTAAGTTGCCAGAATTGTCCTGACGTTGTCCAGGCTTTCAATAAATTTTCTCTAATTAATAAAAAAATAAGTGCCGAGATGATCGATGGCGGTTTATTTCAAGAGATTATCGATAATAGGAATATTCAAGGTGTACCTAGCATATTCCTTAATGGAGAATTGTTCTTAAATGGACGCGTAGATGTAACTAGAATTATAGAAGAACTGCAAAACCGGTATCCTTACCTAAAATCAATGCCATCTATGAATTCTGTTATTCAAGATGTCGCTATCATTGGAGGGGGCCCTGCGGGAATCAGCGCAGCAATTTATTCTGCACGAAAAGGTCTAAAAGTGTCGTTAGTTGCTGAGAAGATAGGGGGGCAGGTATCTGAAACACTAGGAATTGAGAATATGATTTCCGTCTCTAGTACGACTGGCGGTGAACTCACTAACGCAATGAGGACTCATTTGAATGACTACGAAGTCTCTGTAAAGGAATATCAAACCGTAACTGATATTTCTACAGATACATACAATGTCATTACTCTAAACTCTGGAGAACAGCTTAAAAGCAAAACAGTAATCGTCTGTACTGGTGCAGATTGGCGTAAGCTTGGCATTCCTGGAGAAGAGGAAAATATCGGTACAGGCGTAGCTTATTGTCCTCATTGTGAAGGGCCTTTTTTTAAAGGCGAAGATGTAGTCGTCGTAGGGGGTGGAAACTCAGGTATTGAAGCAGCACTTGATCTATCCACAATCGTCAAATCGATCACAGTACTCGAATTCTTGCCGGACTTGAAAGCGGATGAAGTTCTCGTTAAGCAAGCTAGATCTAGAGATAATATCAATATTATCTGTAATGCAGAGTGCAAAACTATTAACTCTATCGAAGGAAAAGTTACTTCGATCACTTTTGTCGATAAAGAAGCTGCAGAAGAAACAATCCTGGAGACTAAAGCCGTTTTTGTACAAATCGGATTAATACCAAACAGCCAATTCCTAAGCGACTTTCTTGAACTGAATACTTTTGGAGAAATTATAGTCAATAATAAATGTGAGACTTCTCGAGATTCAGTTTTTGCATGCGGCGACGTTACCAACGTTCCTTATAAACAAATTAGTATTTCTATGGGAGAAGGTGCTAAAGCCGCAATTACCGCTGCAGAATATTTACAGAAAACCAAGTCATTAAACTGAAGTGGTTATTATGACAACCTTGCAGCTGAAAAACTTTTATTCGTTCAATTAAAAAAAGAGTCAAATATCAATGAAGCAAGGAATTCTCTGGTCTCGTGAAATGCGGACGGTCATTATCGATTAATTCTTTTGAAATTTGGTGCTCCATTAATCTTTCATAAGACTTGCAAATAATTTTCCGATCAATACCTCTAGTTACGAAATAACCGAATTGATCTATTCCATAACATAGAACCTCATTTAGCTCCTTAAATTGATGCTGAAGGTTTAGACATTTTGTGAGCTGCGACAAGGTATCAAAAAACATCTGAATATTAGCCTTAGTCAGTCGGTGCGAACCATTACAATAGATATGCCCTGCTTCTACCGCACTTCTTAAATATTGTTCTGCTTGAGATGTCTCAGATGAATCAAGGAACACCTTGCCCGTCTCCAGTGCGCTGCTCCAGACGTCCATATTTGCGATAGGGTTTTTACGCATCCAATCTAAATGAGAAGGACAGAAGTAACTTTTACGCAAATTTAAAATTATTTTTCTCCAAAGGCAGTATAAGAATAGAAGCACCCCCTGAGAAAATTTTAACAATAACAATTCTCATTCGCAAATAGATTTTGTTCGGATTTAGAAAGAAATTTCTATAGAAAATAGAGGCCTTACCAAATAAACGAATGCAGTTTCAGGCTAGATCAAATTATGTGGAAAATTGCGTTCTATGGGGGCTCTGTTCCGGATTCATAGTAACTAAAACTCTCTTGAACCGATAAATCCTGAACTTTTTCATTACATTCTGTATATGAAATCTCCCATACAGCTTCGGCCTCATCTAGAGAGTAGCTTGCTGAAGCTAATGAATTTTCAAGTTGATTTAATTTTTTCTCTTCGTAGGCATAATTAATTGGTACAGGAGTCTCTTCGCAAATCTGGGTATAAGTGTGAATTACACAATCATCTTTATCTTTGCAATTCGGATCAATTTGATTCGGAATGTCCCTACAATGCCTATGAACTCTATAACCTCTTTCTAGCAACTGTTTTTTTTGATCTATATCTAGCTGAATTTTCTGCAACTCATATGCAAACTGGTTTATTTTAGATTTCTGCTCTCTCGCATTTTTAGATTGACTACAAACTAGGTCCGCACGCTTAAATCTACTCATACCATAAAAATCTTCCAGAGTCGCAGCACAACCAAGGACGAAAATTAAGAATACTGGTAAAACCCTGCTGGTCATAAAAACTTAAACCTTTAAAAATATGGATCAATAGATTAAGTAACGAAAGGCGAGACTGCAAGCGAACACTATTTGCCAAAAGACGATTTTTTTTCTTACTCAAATATCATCTCTAAAGTTCAACATAAAAAATGTGATCCTCAATTACTCGGATAGGAACATATGCATAAGACCACCGAGGCCGCACCTTGTTAGAATGATACCAGAGAGCGCCTTTGGTTAAGTTTGTTGGCCCATATTCCAAGACCACATTTGCAACAATTCTTGCCAATTGCCAAGCTACCCGCTCTTGCGGAATGTGTAACCACGGGTCATCACTCTGATCATCACAATACCAACTAAACTGGCATATACCGTGTCGCTTTTGCTTTATGACACCACATACTGTATCTGGCCAGCGATTGTCCTTAACTCGAGACATAACCACTTCTGCTACAGCATACATGGAGTTTACAGTCTGATTACGACTCTCCCAATAGAGATTCTTAGCCAAGCAGTTAGCCTCCTCAGCGATGGTAATTTCAGACCATGAAAAGAAGATACTCAGTAAAAAACAGTTATATAGATAACGATTTAGCATGAGCAGAATCTTGCTAACACTAGGAATCAATATTGCTTATTTAAGGATTAGCTACCTTGCCCTAACAACATCAACAAAATCATCTGGCTCATAGCCCATTTCAAATGCTTTTCTTCGAAAGGACCTAATAGCCTTATTTACCATCTGACGCGCTGCTTCTCGAGAAACGTGAAATTCTCTTGCTATATCATCCAAACGAGCATCATGTATTTCAGCATTAAAAGAACCCATTGCAATTTCCTCCAAACTTTAATGTTTACTAAACTCAAAAATTACGTTTAGAAGTAAATTACCAAGTTTGAAGGTCTAATCAATTATTCTAAACAACTTTGAAACCACTCTTTAATGTGCTGCCAAAAATATGACCAAATTTTTCATTTCATACCGAAAAATATCTATCCCTAACCTAAAGATGGGCCAATTTTTTAGATGGAAAAAGATTCCGGAGATAGCAAAATTCATTTGCACCTTGGAATCATTCTTGTTCAACTTTGATAACCAATAGTTATCTAGGTGATGTTTTGAGTAAAAACTACTTAAAGGCTTTTTTATATACACTTATAGCTTTTTCATTAATAACATTAATTGTTTTGCTTTGGCTGCGTTATGAGTTTGCTAAAGTTTCGACAAGCGCCCATGTTATTAAAAACTTTTTTGATGTCCCTGTGAGACAGCTAAAACAGGAGAACATAATTCGTCAACCTTGCGAGGCGAGTTACGAATTTAAAAAAGCTTGGTTTGGCGCTACCCATGTCCACACCTCTGCTTCAGCAGATGCTAGAGCATTTGGAACCCAGGTGACGACAGCCGATGCCTATTCATATGGTGCAGGTAATTCGTTGGAAATCAATATAGAAGGCAGTGATTTTCAACCACCAGCGATACAACGTAACAGAAAACTCGATTTCATGGCAGTCACTGACCATGCAGAGTATTTAGGAGAAACTCGTCTATGTTATGACACGAGTTCCGTTGCCTATGATTCTCTCGTCTGTTCCCTATTTAGAGGAGATACAAAACTACCGGTAGATGACACATTACAGTCAATGGTCAGATTATTTTCAGCAGTCATCTTTGGCAAATCAAGGCCAGTAAGGGTTTGTGGCAGTGACAATAAACGATGTTTAAAAGAAGCAGATACAGCATGGCACACAAATCAAATAGAGACCGAACGCTGGAATGACAATACACGAAACTGTGCATTCACAACATTCCATGGTTATGAGTATACGCTAGCAGAAGACGCTTCAAACCTTCATCGTAACGTTATTTTCGCCAATTCGGCTGTGCCTCAATCCATTATTAGTTCTAAAGAAGCGAATAGACCTGAAGACTTATGGAATTGGTTAAATGAGATATGTATTGAGGGAAACGATACCTGCGACGCTATTTCTATTCCACATAACAGTAATTGGAGTAGCGGCAGAATGTGGCCAAAATATGAGAGCACGCTGTCAATCAAAGAAAAGAATAATCTCAAGTTAAGAAAAAAATTAGAACCTTTAGCAGAAATAATGCAAGTTAAGGGTGATTCGGAGTGTAGAAACAATATTTCTAGTGTTTTAGGGCAAAGAGACGAATATTGTGACTTTGAAAAATTAAGATCGACAAATGAAGAAGTGGTGGATTGCGGCGATAGAATAGGTCGCGACGGAATGTTATTACGAGGATGCGTTTCTAGACTAAGCTATATACGATATGCACTAACAGAAGGCCTAAATCAATATAGTAGCCTCGGTTTTAACGCATTCGAAATGGGCATTATTGCAGCTACTGATTCGCACTTAGGCGCACCCAGAGCAAGTGCCGAAAACGATTTTATAGGTGCACATGGGAACGATGTTAACCCAAGGCATCGTTTAATAGACCAGATCAATGTACCCGGAAATATCGCAACTGGATCACCAGTCAGATACAACCCTGGTGGTGTTGCAGGTATATATGCTACGCGGAATGACAGAGAATCATTGTTTTCAGCAATGCGTGCACGCGAAACCTTTGGAACCAGCGGACCTCATATTGAGCCCCGATTTTTCGCCGGATGGAATCTTCCCGAAGATATTTGCAGGACTAACTCTTTCCTGAAACAAAGCTATGCTGCAGGGGTGCCCATGGGTTCGATAATAAAAAACATCGACGGCAAGACTTCAAGTCCTGTATTTGTTGCCAGTGCTGTGAGAGATCCAAATGAAGGATCGACACCGTTACAGAAACTTCAGATTATTAAAGGATGGATCGACAAAAAAGGAAACACTCATCAACGGGTATTCGATGTGGCAGGTGGAGACATTAGAGCAACTGTCGACCCGAGTAATTGTTCTCAAAGTGGTGCAGGTTACAATCAGCTGTGCACAACATGGACTGATCCCGATTTTAGTCCAGATATTTCCGGAGTCTATTATCTTCGAGTTCTGGAAAATCCAAGCTGTCGATGGAGTCAGTTCGATTGCCTCAACTTGGATCCCAAGACTAGACCAAAAACCTGCAGCGATCCTAGCGTACCCTCTGTTATTCAAGAGCGTGCCTGGACATCACCGATCTGGTACTACTCAAAGACTGGGCATGAGTAGAAAAATCTTTGCGCTAAAACTCTGAAAGCGAGTTTTATATTAGGAGAGTATATGAACATCGGATTCATCGGACTGGGAAATGTGGGAATGAGTCTAGCGACTAATCTGATCCAAGATGATTTCCAGTTGCACGTTCACGATCTAAATTTTGATGCCGCACTGCCCCTAATTGAAAAAGGTGCTAGCTGGGCAAAATCTCCTCAAGTACTGGCTGAAAAATCTGACCTTGTGATTACATGCTTACCAAGTCCACAAGCGGTCTGCGATGTAATGGAAGGAAAAAATGGCGTTTTTTCCGGATTAAGAAAAAAGGCAATCTGGATTGAAATGAGCACTAATGATCAAAACGAAATACTTAGGCTAGGAAAAATTGCTAATGATAAGGGAAACGGTGCTCTCGAAGCTCCAGTTTCGGGTGGATGCCATCGCGCTGCTACAGGGAACATCTCTATTTTTGTGGGAGGAGAAAGAAGCTACTTTGATCGTGCCTTCCCTGCTCTCCAGATGATGGGAAGCGAAATCTTACATGTAGGAAAACTAGGCACAGCATCCGCATTAAAGGTGGCAACAAATTTTCTTGCGTCAACGCACCTGGCGGCACTCGGTGAGGCACTTATGGTATGTAAGTTGTATGGAATTGATCTTGGGAAAGCCTATAAGGGGATATTGGCTAGTTCAGGAAATAGTTTTGTGCATGAGACGGAAGGACAACTCATCCTAAATGGAAGCTATAATATAAACTTCACAATGGATTTGGTTTGCAAGGATGTAGGCCTTTTCGAAACACTTGGAAAGCAGCTTGGAATACCTCTAAGCATATCACCTAAAATAACGGAAATATTCACCAAAGCGAAGACGCAATACGGAGATCGAGCTTGGTCTTCAATGGTGGTTAAATTATTAGAAGATGTTTGCTCTGCAGACTTGAGAGCTGAAGGTTTCCCCTCAGAACTGATTGATCAGTCACAAAAAACAGTGGGGAAAGAAATTTAGTCCTAAGCCTATTTTTTTTGGGCAATAGTTTTCGTATTGTTACCAAAACGATCAAAGCTTTGCCACTCACCAATCCTACCCCCAAATTTGTAGAAACCGCTTTCCCTAATATTTCCGTTATCATGAAACCATTCCCACAAGCCGTTTAATTTTCCTTTATCGTAATTACTATTTAGTTTCAGTCGTCTACTACTGCGAAATTCTTTCCACGGACCTTCTTTCAAACCATCCTTATAAACACCAACTACTTCAACTGCACCATTGCGATATTTCTTTAAGAAAACACCGTTAGCTAACGTTTCATCCGATTTATTAAAAGCTAAACCTTCATTAAAAATAATTCGTCTCTCACTAATCTCAGGAAGAGAATTCGCTAAACCATTTGATGGATGGAGATGAGTACGCGCATTTGTTTTGATTGTCGTTTTTTTATTCTGAGTTTCTGGCTCTAATCTTTTAATATCTATAGCGCTAGTGAAATTTCCAAAACGATCAAAACTCAGCCATATCCCGATTCTCTCTCCATTCTGATATTGACCCGTCTCCCTAATATTACCGTTCGTGTGAAACCATTCATGCGAACCTTCCAACAAACCATCCTTATAACATTGTCTCTGACGGAGTTTTCCGTCTAACCTGAAGTTCTCCCATAGCCCTTCTTTTAAGCCTTTTTTGTAAACACCCTGCTCTATAAGCACACCAGACACAATATTTTTAACGAGCCCCTCAATTATTAAGCCACTGATTTTATGATAGGCCACTCCATCCGAATAGATAACATAGTCATAGTGGATGTATTCTGGATCGATCATATCCAAAGCATTAAGCAAACCAAAATATACACCTCGAAAATTATAAATAAAATCGATTACACAAACGCACTGTAATCTGCATCTAGAAAATCGCCTATTGCATTAAGTCCATCATAAAAGGATTCCTTCCTGCCATAACCGATCCTGAAATGGTCTGGAGGAGTATTTGCCAAAGGAGATTCATATACAGAACCTGGCAATAAGAAGACTCCTTTCTTCTTAAGGAGTTCATGACAAAATTTTTCGCCTCCGCCAGGTCCAATGAATTTTGGGTAAGCTATACACCCTCCTTGCGGTCGCCTCCATTGGAATAAACTAGGGTAAGAAAGGAAGAATGATTCTAGCTCCTCAACATTTTTGCGCAAATACGTTTGATTCTCCTTTAAAATCTTTTTACGCGCCTTGAGTGCAATTAAAGCCAATCTCTCACTAGAAGAACTGTTTGTAATTGAAAGATAGTGCTTATACCGTGAAATCTCATCCAATAACTCTCGATTTTTCGCGGCCAACCATCCTATACGTAATCCTGGCAAACCATATGCCTTCGACATGACGCCTAACGAAATTCCTCTTTCATAAATATCCGCAACCTGGGGTAAGCGATCCTTGTCATCTAGTTCAATCCCACGAAAAACTTCATCGGAAAAGAGAATTAATCCATTGCTTCGGCAAATCTCTATGAGACTAAATAAATCATCTCTAGACATAATCATTCCATCAGGATTATGCGGGTAATTTACGGATATGATTTTTGTATTTGATTTTATGCTGTCTTCTACTTCTTGAAGATCTAAGCACCATCCATTTTCAAAATTCAGTCCTATGCCGGTTACTTCACAAACATCTTCAGCAACAGATTCAGCAGATTGATAGTTTGGTACCGGGACAACAAGATGATCTCTCGAGGACAGGAGCACTCTCATCGCTGCATAAATTCCTTCGGCAGCACCAGCGAAACAAAGAATATTGTCGGCATCTAGATTCTCATAGGTATCTGCTATTGCCTCCCTTAGATCGGGAGCACCTTTTGGTTCTGTATAACCTAACCAGGCATTCTCAAATCCATATCTATCCTCAGCAGTAGCTAAATCTAACAACTGTGATGTCGACATACTTTCCACGTCGGACGCAGTCATATGATGAGTTGCGTTGAATTCCCAATCTGCAAAATATTCCTCTAATAGAAAATTACGCAAGCCACTCCTCCTTCAAAGGCAATTTACTAAATTAACGCTGCAGCCAGGCCTAAAAATAATCTTTATCCTAAATAACTAGAGAGACAGGTTGGCGTCGTCTTTGTTTCTCGCTGCTCAATACGAACTTTATCTTCGTCTCCTGATGGATCAATTTTGCGTGCATAACTTCGGCGCCGTGTATTTAATCGAATGATCCCTAGACGATGGAGCTCCTCTACCCAAGTATCAGATGATCTTGATCTCTGGGAGCGAGGAGGCTCGGTCTGATAAATTTTAAGTAACTCTTCTCTCATTTCATTGGTAATGCTGTATTCCGTAAAAAACTGATTCCCAGGAAAGCGCACATTACAAGACAAAGGAGTTCCATCTATCTGTTGCTCTACTTCAAATCTCAAATCGGGATGAAGGCCAAGAATTAAATTTCTAGAATCCTCACCGTGCCACATCCGTATTTGCTCCGCCCAATCATTCACCTGCATGAATATTGGTTTCGTCGGATTGTGAATAGTTCGTTTCATAACTTCGACATTAGTGAATTTCGAATCTTTCCAGACAGTTATATATCCAAAATTCACTGCTGTTAATTTCGCTTTCCTGAAATTATTAACCCAACGCTCCAGTTCATTATCAAAATCTACCAAAGATTGAGAAAACGGCGCATGACAATGAGGCACGGAAAAGAGAATTTCATCGCGGTCAGCAGTAGTCAATATTAATCCCAGGAAAGGAGAATCTCCCCACCAGGAAGATAATTTGGATTCATAACTGGTTATATCTACCAGGTCGGTAACAATACACAGTCGTCCTAAATCATTTAGATGCCGATTAGCGCCTTGAATTATTTCAGCTAAAATATTTTCTCCTGTCTCACCACCATCTCTAAACTTGAGATCTTCTGTAGGACTGGGAACGAATGGAGGATTGGCTAAAATACAGTCAAATTTTTGATCTAAAACCGCCTCATAAAGATTACCCTGCAAAGCTTCATAGTTCTCAATACCATTAAGCTGAGCATTGAATCGAGAAAACCTTATCGCTCTCGGGTTAACATCTACAGCAACTACTTTCTTTGCGTATCTGATTGCCGCCAGACCTTGAATACCCGAACCACAGCAAAGATCCAAGACAGTATTCACCGCTACTCTTGGTGCTGACTGAACTAGGCCAAAACTGTCCATACCTATATACATTACCGGATCTTCACTCAGTGCATCTTCTGGTTTCAACATGTATCTATGGTCGGTTGCTATTAACAAACCGCCGACACTGAATATATCTACTCGACCCGAATACTCATTCTGATTCTCACTAATCAAGCCAAGCGCAAGCATCAATTTAACTTGATCTTCAGAGAAGATATGTCTTAACCTTTCCTCTGATATAGAGGCTCTTAGTTGAAATAAACGAATGAGATCCCCTAATCCATCCTGCGCCAATAAAAACCGGTCGTAATAGGACAGCTTTGTTGGTTCTATACTCTGTAAAGATTCGACCCCAAGCCTCGCACATATACGTTCCTCGGAATAACCGACTTCCACAATTCTGTTTCTCAATTGTGAAAGATCTGAACTCAGATCAAAGTTAGTATCTTCAAATTGGCCAAAGGTATCCTCAGAGATATCGATAACCTGGAGTGAAGCTCTATCAACAACTTCTGATCGCCAATCAGTATCAATTTCTATTTCAAATTTTTCTGCAACGTGGATCATGTCGGCTATAAGCGCTCTAAGCTCTGCAGGCGTGGCTCCTATTTTCAGTCTAAGAGTCTCCGACACTTCAGAAGGATTGTTGTTCAAGGCTAATAACACTTCTATCTGCTCTGATGACAACGTGAGCTCATTTTCACTTCCCGACTCATCAACCAAAACAGAGCCATTCCAAGGATCCAAAATCATTGTGGCATGCGGCCCTAATTGCGTTCTGATATTTGAAACGTAAGGTGACTCATTAAATAACTTACTAGTCTCCTTAAATCTCGCTCCCAGATTAGAAAGCTCCTTAATTTCCTGTTCGTTCCAATTTCTGCTAGGTGAAATCTTAAACAAGGCCGAATCAAGCTCTGACATAAGTTCACGAACACTTTGCTGATCGGCAGGCAATCCTTGCGGCATAACCGGATCAGGCAGACCAATGATATGCTCCGCATAACCTTTAAGCTTTCCTTGCTTGCTGATAAAACGATCCTCCAAAGCCATGAAATCTATATCTGTCCTCAAGAATGTTTCCAGCGCCTCCCCTGGAGTTTCAACAATGGGCTGTCCTGCAACGTTAAAACTAGTATTGAGCAAGACAGGTGACCCGCCACGAACGCTCTCCACCTCTAAACATAATTGATAAAAGAAAGGGTTTTCATCTTTAGTACAGGTCTGGATTCTGCCGGTACCATCTTCATGAGTAATCGCAGGAAGAGATTCTCTGAATTCATCTCTGACCGGCGCTACCAAGAGCATATATGGAGAACTAGCAGAAAGCTCAAAAACCTCGTCAGCCCTATCTAAGGGAACAAATGGTGCAAACGGTCTAAACGCTTCACGGAATTTGACGCGCGCGTTCACAACATCTTTCATTCTAATAAACGCTGGATCCGCCATGATAGATCTGTGTCCCAGTGCCCTAGGTCCAAATTCAGAACCTCCCTCAAATCTAGCAACAATATTTCCTTCTGACAGTGACCGAGCAACTCTCTCTATCATATTTTTTTGCGATAACTTTTCCACCTCAATGGATTTTCCATATAGGGAAATCGCTGCATCCACAGCAAAATCACTGTAGGATCGACCTAAGCAAGCGGAGCCAAGTGGCTTTCGCTCTACTTTTTTTGCGGACTGGGAGTATGCCCAAAGAGCACATCCAGCGGAAATTCCATTGTCACCTGCAGCCGGAAAAATAAAAATATCCTCTAGGGAACATCTTCGAAAAATTTTGTAATTCGCGACAGAATTTAAAGCGACACCTCCCGCAAGACAAAGTTTTTTAATCCCTGTCTCCTCAACAGCATGAGTAACTAATTCACAGAGAATATTTTCTAATTCAATCTGCACCTTATAGGCAAGATCGACGAGCCAGGCTCTAAAATAAGGTTTCCCGGAATCCGTGTCATAACGCTTTTTTAAGGCCATTATCTCTAGAAAAATGTCATACGCGGACATCTCGATATGATAGGAACCCGGTTGCTTTCGAAACCATGTTTCCCAATTTTTTTGAAGGCCTCCATAAGCTGAAAGACCCATCAACTTACCTGCCTCAGGAAAGCTCAGGCCAGTAGGAAATGTCGTAACGAACCCTGCGAGTCGAGTGACTGTTTCATAAACAAAACCAAGTGTGGACATAGCGGCCAAGTGGGAAGGTACTAGTTCTCTATGAAGATGCGTTAGTTCTGATCCACTACCGATGTAAAGGGTATACGATTCTGTTCTTCCTCCAAATTCATCGAAAAAAGTAGAGCCGCTAGCATCTACTACTAGAACCAGTGCCTCATCGAAATGGCTAGGTAAAAATGCTGAATAAGCGTGAGCAAGGTGATGACTTGGAATAGTAAGAACTTTAGAAGAAATATCACGAGGAAACTTACTTCCAACAATTTCTGGCGCATAATCGACACCAGGCATATTAGGAGTGATGGTTTCGATATCGTCTAATGTGATGTTCAAATAATCCAAGCAGGACGCGATACTTTCGCTCGGAATCTGGATTTGCCCCATAGAGCCTGGTGACTGAAGCATGAACCCTACACTATGCTTCACACGATCTAGTCTTTCTTGTTCAACCGCCATGATAATCTCTCCATCTTTAACTATCGAGACAGAACGATCATGGCCAAGATTAATTCCTAAATGATACATAACAATCCTCCCACAGAGCTGGCATAGGCATTACGAAATCAAAGAATAAGTTTATAATAAAATTAACGAAATAGTGCCCTTTGATCACCATTAAAACGATCCAGATCCTACAATCTTGAATTTAAATACTCAGAAATTCGCTTGGTTAAAAATAATAGGTGGCCTGTAAACGAAGAAAATCTTCAT
The DNA here is from genome assembly GCA_913051825.1 of uncultured Halieaceae bacterium. Classification (GTDB taxonomy): domain Bacteria; phylum Pseudomonadota; class Gammaproteobacteria; order Pseudomonadales; family Halieaceae; genus CABYJX01. The sequence continues at coordinate 4,360 of CAJXCR010000038.1, read as the reverse complement.
TCCTGAGTGGATATAATATTAAATCTTGCTGATCAACGTTGACCTGAAATCTAGCCTCCAGTGAAAATTTCAGTTGGTTTGATAAGCGACGTTCAGCCTCAAAGGATAAAGCCACACTAGAAGTCTCAAGGTCATAAATAGCCCCAGCTAACAGTGTTGTCGAATTCACGTCATTTGCGGTCCATCGCAAACCAAATCCCAGATCATCGTTAAACAAATTTGGCGCCTCTAATTTTCGTTCATCCCACATATATTCGACGACAACACCCAGATCTGAAAGCGAACTAAATACTCCGTAATAAGTGTATTCAAACCCGGCCACGAAACGACCTACACTCTCTGTTCTCTCTATCTGTTTTAGCGCTTCGAGTTTTAGAAGCCACGAATCAAGCGTAGCCTGCAGATCTATTGAAAACTGCTCTCTCTGGGGATAAAAGGGGACGATCAAGTTCGCAATTAAATTTTTTTTTATTAAAAGAGGTTCTCTCGAGGTGCCATTAAAATAAGATAATCCAAGATCCCAAACATCAAAACTGCTGTTATATCTGAAGGCAAAATCGTCATGATTTCTTCCATCTGAGCTCTGATAAAACTCTCGACTAGTGTCCACTAAAAAATTACCGTTTGGCCTGCCGTCTGACCCAGAAAAATTACGCGGTTTAAATTCAGGCATAAAAAAACCTGTGAACGTCCCTATTGGGGATACGTAACTTGTTCGCACCATGGTCTGGCCAAGCTTTTCCTCTCCATCAACGCTCTCCACGAAATCGGTCTGATTAATGATATCTACTAGATGAGCAAATTCAGCGACACCCCAAAACACTTTATCGACGCCAAGAGTTAGTTCAAAGTCTCCGTTTACGTAACGATATTTAGCTTCTCGAAGATCACCGTGACTGCGGCGAGAATCACCGCTATCTCCTCTTGCAAACGCTTTTATAATAAGCGCGTGTTTGTCATTATCATCATAGATTCCAAATTCTATGAGTGAAGAAATGGAAGCGTAGTTATTTCGAGCTGAGCCGTAGGGAGAGTTATGAAGAAAATTTCTCAATTCAATTTCAAGCTCACCTTCTATCTGAAAATCTTTGCAGTAGGCGTCTCCCATACACAAAACCAGAACTACCAAGACAGCGAATATTTTCACTTAGATTATCTCGTTCTTTTTAAACTATTCTGACTAAAATCTTTTTCGTTGAGCCCAGCCTGAAAATCATAATTCGTCCACGTAAGTCGGGTAGTCTTATTGCTGACGTGGTTCACCATGTAGAGATCATGAGCTCGCCAATATTTTTCTAGGTAAAGTCGATATTCTGTCAGCGTGAGCGTTTTTAATAACTCGTCCTTTCGATCATAAAAATCTACCTTAATTAATTGATAGTCAGTTTTTTCAGTCCAAGCAACCATCCGTGTATATCCTGAATGCTTATAGAGCGGTCTTCTCTCTACGACATGACAAGTTCGATCGCCACATGGCTCATCGCGAAGCCATCTATATGAATATTTTCCAACTTCCTGGCTAGAGAAATCTTCAAATGCAAATTCTGAACCCATAAAAGGTCCCGATTTGTTTGTTGAAGAAATTCTCTTTACTCTCTTTAAAGCTGGCAGAAAAAACCATTGGTCATCTGGATCAAGAATATGAGCATAAGTAAGTAGTGCTGCACCCTTGATATCGCGAGGCTCATCGAAAACAATTAGATTCCAGTCGCCATCATCAGAGTTTTTATTCTCTAAAGTATTCATACGCAATCTTCGGCTACTGACGTCACCATTTTGGTTGGTGAGTACCATTTCCATATGGCTTTTCGTACTTGTGAAACCAAGGTTACGTCGATCTGTTTCTTTAGCGATCGCAATTCCAAGAGCGGATGGTTCGCTTTCAGGAGGCAAGTCGATTGAGTTTGCCGAAGATGAAAAAATCCAAAAATTAAATAAAATGAACAGATACCGAGCTACTTTCATCGCCTCTATCTCCTTAGAAAAAAGTGATTTTAAGTCACGTCTCCATAGATGCTTTATCAAAAAGGAGCAATAGCGGAGGAAGTAACAGAAAATCTAATACAAGTGCCGCAGCTATAGTCATCGCGACAATCAACCCCGTCATCGCATTGATAAAGAATGGAGACGTTGATAGCACAAGAAAACCAAGAATTAAAATTACGCTTGCGATGGCAAGTGCGGCTCCAACAGTAGAAAAGCTATATCGAACTGAATTTAAAGGATCATACTGAAGATTCATCCTCGCATGCTGATATTTGGATAACATGTGAACAGTAGCGTCTACGATTAGTCCAATCGCTGTTGCCACGACGAAGCTAGTCCATAGGCCAACATAGTCATTGAAAATAGCAAAAACCCCTATCGCAACAATTGGTGGTGTTATATTGGGAATAAGACTAATAATGCCCAAGCGCAGGCTTCTTAAGGTTATAAAAAGACAAAGAGAAATTAGAAGAAACGCGTAAAAAGTTCCTTTCATCATTGCCTGAAAATTTCGCTCGCCGATATAAGTAAACATCACTGCCTGTCCAGAAGGCTCGACCACTCTATAGGCAGGACCATTACTACTCATCCAGTTTGTGGTTCTAGATCGAAGTGCCTTCATTTCTTGTGTTCCGACATTTTCTAAAGCAACCACCAACCGAGTAGCCGACTTGTCAATATTAATTTGATCATTTAAATCAAGTCCATAAGGCAATGACATTTCATAGAGTAATAAATATTGTGCTGCCAAATCCCTACTGTCTGGAATACGATAAAATTGCTTATCGTCACCATTCATACTCCGATTAATTCGTTTGATAACATCGGTATAAGAAGCGACGTGAAGCACTTCTGGTTGCTGACGAAGCCAACTACTAAATTTATCAAGATAGGCAAGATACTCTGGATCTGAAATTCCACCAGCTTCATCGCTCTTGATTGAAAAATTTAATAAATAAACTCCGGTTAAGTTATCAACTGTAAATTGTGAGGCTATGCGAAAATCAACTTCTTCATCAAAATATTCTACAAATCGATCATTAAAAACCAATCTCGGAATCATCGCCGAAGCACCCACAATAATGAAAAGCATTGAAGGCAATAAAACTTTTCGATATCGAATTACATTTTCTGCTAACCACGCCATAGCAAAACCTTGCTTGGCAAACAGTTGGTTGGGTTTTAAAGGAATAATGGATAGCAACGCAGGAAATAGGGTCATGGATAGGAACCAGGCTACCAATGCACCTGAGGCGGCCAAGGTCCCGAGGTCTCTATAAGGTGGAGCATCAGAAAAATTCAAACTAGCTAGTCCTATTGCCGTGGTAACTGATGTTAAAAAAATAGGCCGCATATTTATTTTTAAACTTTCTATAAGGGCATCTCTTTTCTCAAGACCTTTTGATTGCGCAACCATGGCAGATACTAAAATATGGACACAGTCCGCAACTGCAACGGTTAAAATTATCACCGACGCGCCAGAAGATGGCGGACTCATTGGGATACCAATCCAGCCCGCAACACCTAGTGCGGAAACTGCAGAAATTCCCACAACCAGTAAGGTTCCAAGTGTCGCAAAGATCTGCATTGTCACTAGGAGTAATACACCACCGATAATAAGAAACATAACAGGTGTCAAGGTCCTAATATCATGTTGACCTGCCGAAAAAAAAGCGTTCGCTAACATCGCCATACCAGTTAGCTCCACTCGAACTTCTGGATGCTCTTTCTCTACGCGATCTTGAATAGCTCTAACCGCGGAGACAATACTCAAGGTCGCATTAACATCATCGGGTGGGGGCCTAATATGAATATTAATCGCTGTAGTGCGAGCATCTGAAGACAGGAGTCGATTTTTTAGTAAAGGTTCGGAAAGCGCTATCGTCTCAACTTCTAAGGAAATATTGGAGTCTAATGAGTCTACCGAAGGCACCAGGTCACTGACGACAAGATCATCACCAAAGGCTCGTGTGTTTTGAAAATTTGTCAGCGAATCAACTCGCGTTGAATATGGTATCTGCCAGCTAGCTGTGGTGATCTCATCGATGAGCTTTAACATTTTGGGTGATGTAGCTTTCTCTTGCGTAGACTGGACGACGAACATAACGTTGTCAGGGCTAGAGTAAGTTCGCTCCAGTTGCTCAAAAGCTTTCAGATAGGGATTGTCTTCAGTAAAGAAATATCGATATTCATTGGTAAATCCAAGGTTACGTAGCCCTGATAATAGAAAAACCGATAAGCCTATAGATAAAAATGCGACCATCCATGGATGGTGCACAACAAAATGGCTATAAGCAGCTGCGCGTGTCGAATCCATTTTCTATAAATCCATTTTCCAAATTAATTTCTCCAAAAATCAAGATAACTGTCTCCT
>CAJXCR010000037.1 GCA_913051825.1 uncultured Halieaceae bacterium | reverse complement strand
CCTCCACCTGTTTATCAATGGCGTCTCTTCGACAAGCTGTTAATAGAATTTTCTCGCGGCTTTTCATAGCAGAGGGTAAATTTAGTTTTTGAAAGTCCATTGCTACTTCATTTAAGGGAAATGGAATATATTTATCAGAGTTAATAGATAAGAACATTTCAAGTTCATCATCATTAAGGCCAGATGGAACATCAACAACTTTATTAATCACCGAATTTCCAAAAACGGCGGCCGCTGCATGCTTTAATTTGCTTCCTGACAGGGAGACGGCTTCTGAAACTGCGGCAGCAATATTTTGAACACTCTCAACAGGATTGTCTGACATCCCAGCCTGGGAAACAGATGCGTAACCAAATCGAGTTACTTGATAAACTCCAGCTCGCCTGTCTCGATCAAGTTCTATCACCTTCACGGAATGATTGTTGATATCAACACCAAGAAGCCCAGTAGCAGATGTAGCGAAGAAATTCTTAACAGCGTGGTAAGAATTAGCTATTGTGGCTTTGTCAAAAGTAACGCTGTTAGTCATAATTCCCATCAATATTCGGCCCCATAGACTTTTAGATACAGCAATGGACGAAAAGTCCTATAATGTTAATTTTTGATTGATAACTAATTTAATCGTCGGCTATGCCAAGTAAAGTGAAATCTTGAGATTCTTACGATTTATTCTTAATACATCATCTTTAGCGGTGGTTTTTAGCCTATGGCTGCTATCTGGCATCTACTTATATTTAAGCCCGAATTTGCCAAATGTTGAAAAGCTGAAAGACGTTAAACTGCAGACTCCAATGCAAATTCTTACCCAAGAAGGTGAGTTAATAGGTCAATTTGGAGAACAAAAAAGAAAACCTTTAAACTATGAAGAAATACCAAGTCAATTTATTAAAGCTTTAATGGCCGCGGAAGATGATGGTTTTTTCGAGCATAGAGGCGTGGATATAAAAGGATTGCTTCGAGCTGCATCAGAGCTAATCTTGACTGGAAAAAAAGGTTCTGGTGGCAGCACTATAACAATGCAGGTTGCTAGAAATTATTTTCTTTCCCTAGAGAAAACCTTTCTTCGTAAATTCAATGAGATATTATTAGCCATAGAAATTGAGCGTCGACTAAGCAAACGTGAGATATTCGGCTTGTATTTTAACAGAGTATTTTTGGGTCATCGTGCTTACGGTTTCGAGGCTGCTGCTGAGGTGTATTATGGTAAATCCATCTCTAATTTAAGCTTAGCTCAACACGCGATGCTTGCCGGCATACCAAAAGCACCTTCTCGGAATAATCCGATTAGTGGACCCAATTCCGCTAAAGAACGACGTAATTGGATTCTGAAGAGAATGCTTTCCTTAAAATATATTAACGAAACCGAATATCTAGCTGCTTCTAAAAGCCCAGTTACTGCAAGATTCCATGGATCTAAGGTCACATTTTCAGCGGAATATTCTGCTGAAATGGCACGGCGCGAAATGCTTAGGCTTTTTGGGAGCGGGGCTTATACCGATGGATATCGCGTATACACAACCATACAAGGAAGACTCCAGCGTGCTGCACAAAATGAAGTCGTAAATGGACTTCTAAGATACGACAAAAGGCATGGATATCGAGGACCAGAACGTCAATTCCCTGTGGATGAAAAAGATAAAGAAAATCGTCTAGAAATTTGGTTATCCGAACTTCAAAGAGCTCCAAAAGTAGATCAACTGATTCCAGCAATAATTGACGAAATCCAGGAAAAAACCGCGAGTTTTATTCTAAGTGACGGGAGCGAACATCAACTAGACTGGGAAGACGGCTTAAAGCAAGCTAGACCCTATATTAGTGAAAATCGAGTAGGCCCAAGTCCTAAAGCAGCTGCTGATATTCTGTCAATTGGTGATCTCGTCAGAGTACGACACGAGGAAAACGGAAGATGGCAGTTGTCTCAAATTCCGCGAGTGCAAGCTGCATTAGTCGCATTGCAACCTAACACTGGTGCAATACTTAGTGTGGTAGGAGGAATGGGATTTTCTATGAGCAAGTTTAACAGGGCTACCCAAGCTTTTCGTCAACCGGGCTCAAACTTTAAACCTTTTTTATATTCCGCTGCACTCGAGCATGGATTTACCGCTGCAAGCGTAATCAATGATGCTCCGATTGTTTTAGAAGATATTACTCTAGAAGAAACATGGCGACCCGAGAATGATGGGGGTAAATTTTATGGCCCAACACGCTTAAGGTGGGCTTTAACAAAATCAAGAAATATCGTTTCCATTAGGCTTTTGCAAAAACTGAGCATTGGAAACCTAATTAATTATGTTGAAAAGCTTGGAATTGAAACAAGAGATTTTCCAAGAGATCTTTCTCTAGCATTGGGTTCTCAAACAATGTCCCCAATGCAAATTGCCACAGCATATGCTGTCCTCGCAAACGGTGGATTTTCTGTTAAACCATATTTAATAACTAAAGTTGAAAAACTGGATGGAGAGATTGTTTATCAAAACAACCCGGCTGTAGCGTGCCATCTATGTACTGAGGAAAAAGATGATTACCAGGAACTTAGTATGGAAGAAATTCTTCTAGAAAACACAGCCAAGAAAGAAGAAAAAGTCCTCGCTCCACGCGTTATGGATGCCCGAGTGAATTTTATTATAGATTCTATTTTAAAAGACGTAATCAAGTTAGGCACAGGCAGACGAGCTTTAAAATTAGAAAGAGATGATATAGCGGGGAAAACAGGGACTTCTAATGGACCAATGGACGCATGGTTTTCTGGTTACAATTCTGAAATTGTTACCAGCACTTGGGTTGGTTTTGATGATTTTACTCCACTAGGTCGAAGAGAATTCGGTGGAACTGCAGCACTTCCTATTTGGATTGAGTTTATGAGGCAAGCTATGGAGGGCATGCCGGAAAAAAATAGAATAACTCCAACGGGCGTAGTTTTAACAAGAATCGATCCAATAACCGGTCTTGCTTCTAAAGCCTCAAATGAAAAAGCTATCTTTGAATACTTCAGAATTGAAAATTCACCAACTAGAAATTCTTTGGGCTCTGAAAATACTTTGGAATCACAAGGAACCGAAGAACTAATTAAGGAGCTTTTCTAACGCCTTAATTAATCTTCTGATGACTTAGTTGCACTTCTTTTCCCAAATCGTTTCTTGAAACGATCGACTCGACCACCAGAATCAACTATTTTCTGCTTTCCGGTGAAAAAGGGATGGCACTTTGAACACACATCAATATGAAAATCCTTACACAAAGTCGAACGAGTTTTAAGTGAATGACCACAGCTACACGTGACCGTGATCTCCTCGTACTTTGGATGGATACTATGTTGCATTTTAGTGTCCTCGACCGTTTCTTAGCTTATAGGATAAGGGAGGCGATACTACCAGAAGTTGGAGCCAACGCAAGAGTAACAAATGATTTTGCTACAATACAAAATCTATTCTTATTGATAAATTAAACTTCGAGCGAAAATGCAGATTCTCAGACTAGCAGTTATATCACCAATGAGAAGCTTTTTTGACTACCTTCCTCCGGTACGAATGGCTGAAAAGGCGGTTGAAAACTTACAACCAGGAATTCGGATAAGGGCTCCCTTTGGCAATCGATCAGTAGTCTGTATCTTATTGGAAGTTACTCTATCAACCAATATAGACAAATCACGATTGAAGAATGTACTAGAAATTCTTGACGAGACTCCACTTATAAGAAGAGAGCTTTTAGAACTTTGCAATTGGGCCGCGAGTTACTATCACCACCCACCAGGAGAAGTAATTGCGGCCGCCTTTAGCTCGAAACAACGTCGTGGATTACCGGTTAGTGAATTGGTCGACTATGGTTGGACTGTCACTAGTCTAGGGGAAGAAACTATTAAGCAAGGCAAGATTGCCATGCGAGCTCCAAAACAAGCTTCTTTGCTCAATTTAATTAGCAAATCTGGGTTTTTAGGCAGAGAATACATATCCAATCATGCTAGTCATTCAAGCTTTTATGCTTTGAAAAAAAAGAAGTTAATTACCCTTGAAAAAGTATTTCCAAAAGTTTTAAGTAGATCAAAAAAACAGGATGTGGCGCTAAATCATGCTCAAAAGCAGGTTTTGTCATCCATAAAAAACAATATCGATTCATTTAAATGCCACGTGATCGAAGGCGTTACAGGCAGCGGTAAAACTGAAATTTATCTACAACTTATACATTTAGCACTAAAACAACAAAAACAAGTGCTGCTGTTGATACCAGAAATAAATCTTACTCCCCAAACTGTATTAAGAGTAAGTGAACGTTTTGATGCGAGAATCACCGAGCTTCACTCTGGACTGACTGATTCTGATAGAGATTATTCCTGGCGGCTGGTCAGTGAGGGTTACTCAGACATCATTATTGGTACTCGATCTGCTTGTTTCGCACCTTGCTCTCGCTTAGGCATGATAATAGTGGATGAGGAACATGACAGCTCATATAAACAACAAGACGGATTCAGATACTCCGCAAGAGATATCGCCGTCAAGAGAGCACAAATCGAAAATTGTCCAATAGTATTAGGAAGTGCAACTCCCTCGTTAGAAACCTTGTTAAATGTGCGCTCTGATCGCTACTTACACCATGAGCTTACCGAGCGCGTCGGAGGCGCAAGCTTACCTAATCTAACGACGATAGACATTCGAGAAAAAGCTTTATCTGGAGGTCTATCTTCGACTCTTCTAAGGGCTATTAAAAATACAATAGATAAGGGTGAACAGGTTCTTCTTTTCCTAAACAGAAGAGGATATGCCACTCAATTACAGTGTCACAGATGCGGCTGGATAGCAGAATGTGAGGATTGTGACGTCAGAATGACATTGCATAAAAAAACAAAGGAATTGCGCTGTCATCATTGTGGGAAATCAGCACGCCTAATCTTGTCATGCCCAAATTGCGGTTCAAAAAATCTACTCCTGGAGGGTATAGGGACACAACAAACTGAAGAAAAAATTCGAGAAGCCTTTAAAGGAACAATAATCCATCGAGTAGATAGCGACAATATCCCAAATAAAGCAGCTATGGAGAAATTAATGGAGAGCGTTACCCAGCGACGCCCCTGTATACTGATTGGAACACAAATGCTTGCCAAAGGTCATCATTTTCCAGGAGTCACCCTTGTGGGAGTACTTGACGCTGACAGCCTTCTATTTGGATTAGACTTTAGAGGAGAAGAACGCATGGCACAACTTATCACTCAAGTATCAGGAAGAGCTGGACGTGAATCAAACAAAAGTCACGTATTGCTTCAAACACATCATCCTAATCATCCCTTCATGCAAGCAATAGTCGATCAGTCATATAGCACCTTGTCAAAATATATTCTAGACGACAGAGGCACTAGAGATTTGCCTCCCTTAGGATATTTGATCCTAATGAGAGCAGACAGTAAATATCAAGCAGACGGGGAGCATTTTCTTAAATCGATCGCTGAACGTGCTAATATAACTGGCGATGTAAAATTAATTGGGCCATTACCGTCTGCTATGCCTAGAAGGGCTGGCAAATATCGCAATCAATTGCTACTTCACTCAAAAAATAGAACGAGCATTCATAAGGCTGCAACCAAATTGGTTTCTATCGGAGACAAAATAACAAAAAGAAATAAAATGAATTGGTTTATTGATGTTGATCCGGTCGAAATTTGTTAGCAGGTGAGCTAAAACTTTTCGATTAGCCAAATCAGTGCATGAGGATAGTAGTTAGTTCTTCGCAATAAAAGATAGAATTGAAGTTTATGAAAGAAAATGTCTCTTGCTTGATAGAAAAAACGATAAGAAACCTTGTGGAATCTGGACGCCTGCCAGTTCTCGAAAAGGTGGAAGTAATCGTGGAATTTACACGAGATAAAAAACATGGCGACCTAGCTAGCAATATAGCTCTTACACTTTCCAAATCTTGCCGCATGAATCCTAGAGATTTGGCTAGTTTAATACTACAGAATATTCCAACCACTTCATTCTTGGATCACTGCGAAGTCGCAGGGGCTGGCTTTATTAATTTTTTCCTCTCAAAGGATGCATTATCGAAAATTCTGCTGGAAATAATTGACAAAAAAGAAAGGTTCGGCTGCAACAACGAAGGAAAAAGTGCGCCGATATTAATAGAATTCGTATCAGCAAATCCAACAGGACCACTCCACGTTGGTCACGGACGTGGAGCAGCAATTGGAGATAGTATCTGTCGTTTAATGCGAGCAAATGGTTGGAATGTTCAAAGTGAATTTTATTACAATGATTCAGGACAACAAATAAGAAATCTTGCGCTATCAGTCCAAGCAAGATGCCTTGGCATTGACCCTCAAAATCCTGACTGGCCAGACGATGGCTACTGCGGTGAGTATATAAATGAAGTTGCACGAGCTTACCTAGATGGAGAGACACTAGAAGCGAAGGATAAATCAGTTACTGGGGCAAAAGATCCTGAACTACTTGATGAAATACAGGAATTCGCGGTCACCTATCTTAGGCGTGAGCAAGATCGTGACCTTGCTAATTTTAGTGTAAATTTCGACAGCTTCTTTTTGGAGTCTTCTCTTTATAGTAGCGGTGAAGTAGAAAGAATCGTTGAAGAAATAATTGATTCTGGATACACCTATGAGAAAGACGGCGCATTATGGCTAAAAACAACTCAATTTGGTGATGACAAAGACCGAGTGATGCGCAAACAAGATGGCGCCTTTACCTATTTCGTTCCAGACATCGCCTATCATATAAATAAATGGGAGCGCGGCTTCAAAAATGCCCTCAATGAACAAGGTGCGGACCACCACGGCACAATTACTAGAGTCAGAGCGGGCCTGCAAACATTGCAAAAAAATATTCCAGAGAAATGGCCAAACTATCTTTTACATCAAATGGTAACGGTAGTCCGAAATGGAGAAGAGGTAAAAATATCGAAGCGTAAAGGAGAGTATTTAACACTTAGCGAATTAGTTAATGAAGTTGGTAGTGATGCTACTCGATATTTCCTTGTAGCGCGCGCACCTAACTCGCAACTAATATTTGATATAGACTTAGCAATGTCTGCATCTAATGACAATCCAGTCTTCTACATACAATATGCACACGCTAGAATATCGAGCGTACTTCGCAAAATGACCGAACTCGATTCTGATTGGATGAAAAAAATGAATCTGTCTAATTCGAAGCTTATTCTAGAAGAAGAAGAGCATCTTATTATGCAACATTTGATGAAATTTCCAGAAATAATAAAGCAAGCAGCTCAACAATATGAACCTCATACTATAGCGAACTATCTTAGAGAGCTGGCAGGGGAATTTCACTCTTACTACAACTCATACAAAGTTCTCGTAGAAGATGAGGAATTAAGAGAAGCGCGAATAATGTTGAGCATGGGGGTTCGCCAAGTGCTCTCTAATGGATTAAATATTCTGGGCGTATCGGCTCCAGAAGAGATGTAAAATGCGCAAGGATTTTGTTAAGAAAGCTAATTCCAACCGTAAGAGTCGAATTTATAAAAAAGAAAGTCCTGCCTCGAAGGAAAGTATTGGTTCGAATCTAAAATGGTATTCTGCCGGCACGGCAACTGGAGTAGTAATAAGCTTATTGATTTATCTACTTTCTCTACCTGAAGACAAAAAAACAATAATATCAGAACCCTATGAACCAAAAAAATTATCTGGCCAAATATCAACAAAACAAAAAACAACTCAATTCGAATTTTACGAGATCTTGCCTGAAAAAGAGAATAAATATAGAAAGAGCGATTTAAGTACTGCAAGAAATAAAAATATTGATGAGGATAAAATTTATTTCTTGCAGGCTGGCGCTTTCAAAAAAAGGGAAGATGCTGAAAATCGCCGAGTGAAATTAGTATTGCTCGATCTAGAACCTGGGATTAGCTTAACTCAGGAAAAGAACGACTCACTTTATAAGCTAACAGTAGGGCCGCTTGGATCGTTAACAGAAGCAAAAAAGGTGCAGAAACTAATAGAGAGTGACGGCATAAAAACACTACTGAAAAGAAGAGTTAGACAATAGAAAAATACGTTTTATCCGGCGAACACTGTATCGAGGAGTATATATTGAAGCAATTTAGAGGAACCACAATTCTTTCTGTTAGACGGAATGGAACAGTGGCGATAGGTGGAGATGGTCAAGTTTCTCTTGGGAATACAATTATAAAAAGCAACGCAAAAAAAGTTCGGCGGCTTTTTAAAAATAAGGTGCTAGCTGGATTTGCAGGAGGAACAGCGGACGCATTTACTTTATTTGAATTATTTGAGGTGCAACTTGAAAAATATCAAGGTCAGTTAACTCGAGCAGCCGTAGAACTTGCAAAAGCTTGGAGAAGCGAAAGATCTCTTAGGCGTTTAGAGGCCCTGCTCGCCGTTGCGGATAAAGACACTTCTCTTGTAATAACAGGTAATGGTGACGTAATAGAACCTGAAGATAATCTCATAGCGATAGGATCTGGAGGCCCTTATGCACAAGCAGCAGCCAAAGGATTACTAGAAAACACCGAACTTTCTGCCACTCAAATAGTAGAGGAAGGTTTATCAATCGCTGGTGAAATATGCGTTTATACCAATGATTGTCGAACTATAGAAACTTTGGATTGTAACCAAAATGACTGAAATGACGCCTAGAGAAATTGTTCACGAACTCGATAAATATGTAGTTGGTCAAGAATCAGCCAAGCGAGCAGTTGCTATTGCATTGCGAAATCGCTGGAGACGAATGCAATTGGACAATGACCTTAGAAGCGAAATTACTCCCAAAAACATCTTGATGATTGGCCCTACCGGCGTAGGAAAAACAGAAATAGCTAGACGCTTGGCAAAATTGGAAAATGCACCATTTATTAAAGTAGAGGCAACCAAATTTACTGAAGTAGGTTATGTTGGCCGTGATGTTGAATCTATAGTGCGCGATCTCGTAGAAATTTCGGTAAAACTTTTACGAGAAAAAGAAATGGACCGTGTTAAGTTTCGTGCAGAAGAAAGCGCAGAGGAGCGAATATTAGATATCTTGCTTCCAGCTAACGACTTTAGCGATAAAGAGAGTATAGGTAATACCAAGCAACTCCTAAGAAAAAAATTTCGTGAAGGTGCGCTTGATGAAAAGGAAATTGAATTATCAATATCAGTTCCTAGTAGCAACATAGAAATAATGACTCCCCCAGGAATGGAGGAAATGACTAGCCAGCTGCAAAGTATGTTTTCTAATATCTCTGAAGCGACTCAAAAATTGCGGAAAATGACCGTCAAGGCTGCTTTTCATTCTCTTTGCGAACAAGAAGCCAAAAAACTAGTAAATGATGATGATGTAAAAATAAAAGCCATCCAAGCAGCAGAACAAAACGGCATAGTTTTTATTGATGAGCTAGACAAAGTTGCAAAAAGCAGCGAGCGAAACGGCGCAGATATTTCAAGAGAAGGCGTTCAACGTGATCTTTTACCCTTAGTAGAAGGATGCAATGTCTCCACCAAGTATGGAATCATAAAAACTGATCACATATTATTCATAGCCTCAGGTTCATTTCATCTAGCAAAACCTTCTGATCTAATTCCAGAGTTACAAGGAAGATTCCCTATAAGAGTTGAGTTGAATGCTTTATCGGCAGACGATTTTGAACGTATTCTTACAGAACCAAGTGCTTCTCTCAGCGAGCAATATAAGGCGCTATTGTCTACTGAAGAGATAGAACTATCTTTTTCAAGTGATGGATTAAGAAGAATTGCGGAATTAGCATGGCTGGTTAACGAACAAACTGAGAATATTGGAGCTCGACGACTTCATACGGTAATGGAACGCCTTCTAGAGGAAGCTTCTTACGAAGCAGCCGATAAAGCTTCCGGTAACGCCACTATTTGCGTTAACTCTGACTATGTCGATAAACAAATAGGAGAGCTAATTGCTGATGAAGACTTATCTAGATTTATTCTGTAAGAGCAATTTCAAATGACGGAAGATAGTTTTCGTCCAAGTCAGATATTGGTTCGTAAAAAAAATCGTCAACTTGAGCTGCTTTATTCTAATCAGGAATCATTTTCACTTAGTTTCGAATATCTTAGAATAAATTCTCCGTCGGCAGAGGTGCAAGGCCACAATTCTAAAGAAGAAAAGCTACAATACGGGAAAAAAAATGTTGGTATATCAAAAATAAACAGAGTTGGAAACTATGCAATCCAACTCGTCTTCGATGACGATCACGACTCTGGAATTTATTCATGGGAATATCTTAGGTATCTTGGTATTAATAAAGAATCTCTATGGTCAAAATATTTAAAAAGACTTTCTGAAGAAGGACTAAGCCGAGACCCAAACGAGCAAGTGTTGAATTTTAAAATTTAACTGATCTATTCCTGGTATCAAGTTAAAATACAAATATCAGGATAAAAAAAATATAAATATGAAAGAAAACGACTCGACCGATTTCGGTTTTAAAACCGTCCCGAAAAATGAAAAAGCTGATCTTGTGGCTGGTATATTTAACTCAGTTGCTGATCGCTATGATCTAATGAATGACTTAATGTCTATTGGTATTCACCGCATATGGAAACGTTTTGCTATTGAACTGAGCGCTGTTAGAGAAGGAAACTCAGTGCTCGATATAGCGGGAGGCACCGGCGATCTCGCTATTAAATTCGCTGACATTGTTGGGCCAGATGGGACCGTTGTCCTAGCTGATATAAATGAATCAATGCTTAAAGTAGGAAGAGATAAGTTACTCGACAAATGCTGGCGACCGAATATAAATTTCGTTCAGGCCGACGCACAAAATCTGCCCTTTCCAGATGCGAATTTCGAATGTATTACAATTGCTTTTGGCCTTCGTAATGTGACTGATAAGTCGGCTGCCTTAAAATCCATGTATCGAGCATTAAAACCCGGCGGTCGTTTATTAATTCTCGAATTTTCTAAACCAACAAATGAGATTCTGGCTAAAGCCTACGATACCTATTCATTTCATATTCTTCCCTTAATGGGGAAAATCGTTGCAAACGATAGTGATAGCTATAAGTATTTAGCCGAATCTATAAGAATGCATCCCGATCAGGAAGAGCTTCAAATACTCGTTGAAGATGCAGGCTTCTCAAATTGTGATTATTACAATATGACTGGAGGTATAGTTGCAATACATCGAGGAATTAAAAATCCAGATGATTAGCCAGACTCTTCAAACGGCAGCAATGGCTATACTTGAAATATCTATCCATCAAGCAATTAAGCTCGATCGCACAAAATGTTCCGGACTTCGTAGTCTTTCTGGGTGTGCTTTCTTAATAAATATCACTGAACCTAGCCTGAGAATATATTTGGTTATAGATTCAACAGGTCAACCTAGATTACAGAGCATCTATGAGGGGGAAATTACCACTAGAGTCTCCGGAACAGCATCTGAATTCTTTGCACTGACTCTATCTGAAGATCCTGGCACAGAGCTTATAAATAGTCCTCTAGAGATTAGTGGGGAAAGTAACCGCCTGCTTGAGATTAGTCAGATTTTCAAGAATCTAGATCTAGACTGGGAAGCATATTTAACAGAATACTTAGGTGATATAGCAAGCCATCGCATAGGTAGTTCGGTCAGAAGAGTGCATCAATGGAATAAACTAACAAAAGACAGTCTATTAAGACAAATAAGAGAGTATATACATGAAGAAGCAAGGCTATCACCATCTAAACTAGAATTGGAGGATTTTTATACAGACACACAAAAGTTAAGGTTAGCTGCAGATCGCTTGGCTTCACTGACAAAAAAATTACGGAAAGCTATCTAAACTCCTCGGAAAATATTTTGATATCACGAATTATTCGTCTTCTAAAAATCATTCGAGTTATAGGTCGATACCGACTTGATGAATTAATATCAAGTGACGTGCTCGCATGGCCTCTTTCTGTCCTGCTGAAAATGAATCCGTGGAAGATCGTTGCAGAGAGTGACATAGACAGAGGCACTCGACTCAGACGCGGCTTAGAAGAGCTTGGGCCAGTATTTATTAAATTTGGACAAGCACTGTCTACTAGACGTGATCTGTTACCAATGGATATCGCAGATGAGCTAGTTAAGCTTGTAGATAAGGTCCCTCCGTTTTCAGAGACAAAGGCAATCTCGATTGTAGAAAAAGCGTTATGTGGAAGGATCTCAGAGATTTTTATGCACTTCGAAGAGACGCCAATAGCATCTGCTTCTGTGGCTCAAGTCCACTCTGCTACCTTGCATAATGGCAAGGAAGTTGTCGTTAAAATTGTTAGACCTGACATTGAAGATATTATTCACGACGATATAGGCCTTTTGTTTTCTCTCGCACAGTTCATAGTAAAATATTTTAAAGATGGTCCAAGATTACGTCCGATCGAGATTGTATCTGACTATGAAAACACCATTATTGCAGAACTAGATCTTGCTCGAGAAGCGGCCAACGCCAGTCAATTAAGACGTAACTTTCAAGGCAGAAACCTAGTATATGTTCCGGAAGTTTTTTGGGAATACACATCAAAGAATGTGTATGTGATGGAAAGAATATATGGTGTTCCTGTCAACGATATAGAAACTTTAAAGTCATCAAATATCAGCCTCAAAATTTTAGCCGAAAGGGGGGTGGAAACTTTTTTCACTCAAGTATTCGAAGACAATTTTTTTCACGCAGATATGCATCCAGGGAATATATTTATAGATATCAGCAAACCTGATGACCCGACCTATATTTCGGTGGACTGCGCAATTATTGGCACTCTCAGTGACAAAGACCAATATTATTTAGGTCGAAACCTGCTCGCAATTTTCAGGCGCAATTATCGAGAAGTTGCAGAGCTTCACTTAGAATGTGGCTGGGTCGCAAGTAACACAAATATTGAGGATTTTGAGTCTACTATACGCACTCTTTGTGAGCCTATCTTTGAACGTCCGATAAGAGATATTTCATTAGGCCAGCTACTAATTAATCTGTTCAGAGCGGCACGTCAATATGATATGGAGGTGCAACCTTCGCTAGTACTGCTCCAAAAGACCCTGCTAAATATTGAAGGACTTGGTCGTCAACTCTATCCAGAATTGAATTTGTGGGATACCGCTTTACCGTTTTTAGAAAACTGGATTAAAGACCGTTATTCTCCACTATCAATTTTACAGCGCTTAAAAACTAAGCTACCTTCTTGGTTAGAAAAGTTTCCAGAATTACCTGATGTTCTATATAGCAACTTGTCCGAAAATAAGAATTTAAAGAAAGAACTAGGGACTTGCAATGCGGAAATTAATGATCTTCGTCGGAAATTTCACATCGAAAGATTAGCTCGACAGCTGCTGTCTTTTGTTTTAATTGGTGTTGCTTTATCAATTGTCGTCTTATCTCTCAAATTCCCTTCACTATTTAACCCGCTTTATTTGTCAATGTTTGGCTAATCCCATTATATATTTGCATAAGACACTGAAGTCTTAGCCTTACTTATGTGATAATCGCATTAAATACAGCATCAACAAAACCAGAATATGGATAATTTGGATGATTTAAAGTGGAATGAAGACGGGCTAATACCTGCGATAGCTCAATCTTGGTCGTCCGGTGAAATTCTAATGCTGGCGTGGATGAATAAAGAATCGTTAGAGTGCAGTATTTCTGAGGGTCGAGCCGTGTATTGGTCAAGGTCAAGAAGCCAACTTTGGCGGAAGGGGGAACAATCTGGATTTGTTCAACACATTCGAGAAATTCGTATAGATTGTGACCTGGATACTATTTTAATTAAGGTCGATCAGGTTGGCGAAATAGCCTGTCATACAGGCAGGGCAAATTGTTTCTTCTGGCGCTATTCGAAAGACAAATGGGAGATAGATGCACCTATAATTAAGCCATCCGAGGAAATCTATGGGAATGGGAATGAGTGATATTTTTTTTCAACTTAGTGAAGTTCTTAAAGATCGTAGAAATGCAAACCCAAATTCTTCTTATGTTGCAAGCTTACACGAAATGGGTCTTGATAAAATCCTAGAAAAAATTGGAGAGGAATCGACCGAACTCATAATCTCAGCGAAAAACAACGATTCCGATCAAAGTCGAGAAGAGGTAGTGGGCGAAGTAGCAGATTTATGGTTTCATTGCATGATACTACTTTCACATCTGAATGGAGATGTAGCTGAGGTGATTGATTGTCTGCAGGAGAGATTTGGCATGTCTGGCCTCGAAGAAAAGGCGTCAAGAAAAAAATGAACTATAACGCGAGGTGCAAATTATGGGCGTAGGTGGTATTAGCGTTTGGCAACTACTAATAATTCTTGTCATTGTAATAATGATATTTGGTACAAAGAGGCTAAAGTCGTTAGGTAGCGATCTGGGAGGAGCTGTGAAAGGATTTCGAAAGAGTCTCCAAGAAAATCCATCAGAAGAGACAGAATCGACTTCCTCTGCTAAAGATGAGGATAACAACGATCCGGCTAGGCCTCTCTAGTCTAAAATAAAATGTTTGATGTCGGTTTCGCTGAGCTTGTTCTGATCGCAGTTGTCGGACTACTGGTTATTGGGCCCGAGCAGCTTCCAGATACTATTAGAACCTTAAGCGCTTGGCTTAACAAAATTCGTCGAAGTTATAATGATATCCGCATGGAGGTGCAGCAAGAACTGCATAATGAAAGTATTCTAAAAGAATTGCGCGATACCGGTGAGTATATCAAAAATGAATCCGAAGAAATCGAAAATGCCATTGGAAAACAATATGGAGAGCTGAGCAGTCAATCGCCTGAATTTCCACTGGTCAAGGCAGACAACGTAGCTGCTGATTCAATTAAAGACCACAGCAAATGAGCGAAGAAGATCTTGATCAACCACAAACATTGATAACCCACCTAACGGAGCTTCGAGATCGCATCATCCGATGTTTAATTGCTGTTTTTATCATCTTCCTGTTTCTGTTTCCTTTTGCGAATGAGATCTATGAGTTTATTTCACTACCCCTTAGAGACCTTCTTCCCGAAGGGGCTAGCATGATTGCAACTGAAGTCGCATCGCCATTCTTAACTCCATTTAAGCTATCGATGCTTTTATCTTTATATTTAGCAATGCCGTATGTGCTTTTTCAAATATGGCGATTCATTGCGCCGGGTATGTACCTTACAGAGCAGCGTATTGCAATTCCAATCTTATCTTCTAGCATTATTCTTTTTTATGCTGGAACCGCTTTCGCCTACTTTGTCGTATTCCCTCTAGTTTTTAGCTTTTTTACTAGCGTAGCGCCAGACGGAATAGAAATTATGACGGATATTAATCGCTACCTTGATTTTGTTCTTAAACTTTTCTTCGCCTTTGGTATAGCATTTGAAATACCCATCATCGCGATCATACTTATAGTCACTGGGGTAACCACCGCAGAAAAGTTAGCTAGTAAACGTCCTTTTATTCTAGTGGGCTGTTTTGTCATTGGGATGTTACTTACTCCTCCAGATGTTATTTCACAATCTCTGTTGGCTATACCAATGTGGATTTTATTCGAGATAGGGATTTTTTTAGCCAGAAGAATGGAGCCGATCAAAGATGAAATAGATACCTTGGATTAATCAAAAACTCAGTGTATTTATCTTTTCGCAAGAACACCTCCATCTGCTACTAAAGTCGTTCCTGTAGTATAGGCTTCAGTAGCAAGGTAAAAAACTGGATTCAGAATTTCTTTAGAATCAGCGATCCTAGGAATCAATGCCGCATCAATCAATGACTGTTCATATCCTTCTATACTTTCAATTGCACTATTGGTCATTTCACTTCGATAACTCCCTGGTGCAAGAGCATTTACTCGAATATTAAGGGATGACCACTCTTGAGCCATCACTTCAGTCAGTGAAGCCAGAGCAGCCTTAGTCGCCGCGTATAAGCCCATGTTAGGTGGAGAAATCATTGCTGCTATTGAAAGAATATTGATTATACATCCACCCCCGGAATCACCCATTTTTGGCGCTATCCTCGAAGACAAATACCAAGGTCCTCGCAGGTTGACTGAGATCATCTTATCGAACATAGCGACTGTCGTGTCTGAGAGAGAAGCCATACCTAAATTAATACCTGCATTATTAATTAGGATGTCTACCTTTGATACTTGTGAGTAGACCTTTGTTAGAAGAATATCTATTTTCTCCGTCGATCCTAGATGAGCATCAATTGCGATTGCATCGCCACCTCTAGATTTTATACTTGCTGCAACCGCCTCACATGCATCTAACTTTCGGCTGCTAACGATGATTTTTGCGCCTTCTTCGGCAAAACCCTCCGCCATTGCCTTGCCCAAACCCCTGCTGGCTCCAGTAATTAGAACTACTTTATCTTTAAAGCGCATCTTTAAACTTCACTCATCACTAGTATCAATGTAATCCTTGAAGATTTAGACTTACAGACGGATTACTAGGAACTTCTATAAAAATAATATTTTTTTGGCGTCGCAATAACCTAGCGCCTGAATGTCACCTATTAAACAGAGTCAATTATTAATGACTAACAGTAAGGGAAATCCTTCTACACTACTAGCAGTATTTAAATACTTGTTACCCTATAAGTTTAGAATGATCGTTGCAGCTACTGCGCTTATAGTAACTGCATTGGCCACGCTATCTCTTGGTAAAGGCATCGAAGCAATTATAGATCAAGGTTTCGGAAGCAATGATCCAGCCAAGCTTACAGATTCCATAACAACTCTACTAATAATTAGCGGAATCATTGCCATCGGCACTTTTGTTAGGTTTTATTATATTTCATGGTTAGGGGAAAGAGTAAGCGCTGACTTACGTAAAGCTGTTTTCGCTAATTTAGTATATTTACACCCTGGGTATTTTGAAAGCAATCGTCCTGGCGAAATTATGTCTCGCTTGACAACAGATACCACCCTTCTTCAAACCATCATTGGGTCCTGGCTAAGTCTTGCTCTTCGATCAACCCTAACTCTTGCCGGAGCGCTAGTCATGATGTTCATTACCAATCTAAAGCTAAGTCTAATTATAACTGCCAGTGTGCCCATGGTTTTTCTGCCCATTCTGGTGTTTGGACGTCGCGTAAGAAAATTATCCTCAAGTAGTCAAGAAAGTGTCGCTAGTGTCGGTAGTTACGCTGGAGAGATTTTTCAACAAATTAAGGTTGTTCAAAGTCATCTTCAAGAGAAATTCGAGATCAAGGCATTCGATGGCGAAGTTGAAAAAGCTTTTGAAATAGCGCGAAGACGAGTTAGGCAACGCGCACTACTCGTGTGTGTTGCAATGATAATGCTTTTTGGCGGATTTGCAGGAATGATGTCTGCTGGAGGTCATGATGTTATAAGCGGAGAAATGACTGCAGGAGAACTTGGATCTTTCGTTTTTTACGCAATTATGGTCGGGAGTGGTTTTGCAACTCTTTCAGAGGTTTGGGGCGAGATTCAAAGAGCGGCCGGAGCAGCAGAAAGACTCCTTGAACTTCTTGATGCTTCAAGCAACATCAGCAACTCCAAGCATGATATTAAGAACAGTTCTGAAGGACAATTAACTTTCAGTAATATCAGCTTTTATTATCCCTCTCGCCCAACAAAGTTAGCGTTGAATGAGTTCAACTTGGATATCAAAACAGGAACCAGCTTGGCGCTGGTCGGTCCCAGTGGAGGAGGAAAATCTACGGTCTTTGAATTGCTACAACGCTTCTATGATCCTAGCAAAGGGTTAATTTTTTTAAATAATACTGATATAAAAAAAATGAGTCTTCAATCACTACGGAGCGAAATTGCACTAGTCCCTCAGCAACCCGTTTTATTTACCGCGGATGTCCGTTACAACATTGCCTATGGAAAGCCTAACGCTACTGAAAATGAAGTGATATCTGCAGCCAAAGCAGCTCATGCACACGAATTTATAAATCAACTGCCAGATGGATATTCAAGCTATTTAGGTGAACAAGGTGTAAGGCTATCTGGCGGACAAAAACAGCGTGTTGCATTAGCTAGAGCAATATTGAATGATCCAAAGATTCTTTTACTCGATGAAGCTACCAGTGCACTAGACAGCGAGAGCGAACAAGCAGTACAGCTAGCCCTAAAAGATATGATGCAAAACCGCACTACAATTATCATTGCACATAGGCTATCAACTATTTTGCACGTTGATAAAATTGCAGTAATTGATAAAGGTTCTGTAGTAGCCACGGGCAGCCACTCTGAACTGATTAAATCTAATCAACTATACTCTAGGCTTGCGCAAATACAGTTCAGAGAGGGTCAAGATTTAGCGGTCAAAGAAAATAGCGCATAACAGTACTATATGTGGAGCCTAACAAGTGCTTACAAAGCAAGGTTACGCATAACTACTAGCTACCAAATTCTCTTACTAGACCACCGATTGATTCCTTTGCATCTCCAAATAACATGCGAGTATTATCTTTATAAAAGAGCGGGTTTTCGATACCCGCAAACCCCGATGCCATAGACCTCTTTAATACAAACACTGTACGTGCATGATCAACATTTATAACTGGCATTCCATAGATTGGAGAGCTCTCCATCTCGCGGGCCGCTGGATTCACGACATCATTTGCGCCAATAACAATCGCAACATCTACTGTCTCTATCCGTGGATTAATTTCATCCATCTCAAGCAATTGATCGTAAGGAACATCCGCTTCAGCTAAAAGCACATTCATATGCCCTGGCATACGACCTGCAACTGGATGAATGCCGAAATTGACTTCGGCACCGTTTTGTTCCAATAATTCGGCAAGCTCTTTAACAACGTGCTGGGCTTGCGCTACCGCCATACCATAGCCTGGAATAAAAGCTACATTTGTTGCCGCTTCTAACACATAGTAAGCGTCCTCGACCGTTATCGGCTTCACTTCTCCTTCAACTTCTCCGCCTTGAGCTTGTGCGCTACCAAATCCAGAAAACAGAACATTTGCCAAGGAACGGTTCATAGCTTTACACATAATCTGGGTCAATATAATCCCGCTAGCTCCAACCAGCGAACCAGCTACAATAAGAATATTGTTATCCACGGCAAATCCAGCAGCACAGGCAGCTAATCCTGAATATGAATTAAGCAGACTAATTACTACAGGCATATCAGCTCCGCCAATTGGAATAACCGCCATAATTCCAAAAAGCAGAGACAAGCCAACTACCAAGTACAGCCATTGAGGATCAGTTGGCTGCAAACAAAACATAAATGCGCTTGCGAGAATACTCAGAACAATCAAACTGTTGACGACTTGCTGCCCCGTAAACATCACGGCGGCACTACTGATAGTCTCACTTAATTTGCCATAGGCCACTAACGAACCAGTAAAAGTCAAACCTCCAATAAGAATCGATAAGACAATTGTCACAAGATTAAAGGTGCCAGCAGCTGGACTCAACGCAGCCCAACCAACAAGCAAACTGGCCATCCCTCCAAACCCATTAAATAGTGCAACCATCTCTGGCATAGAGGTCATCTGCACCAATCGCGCCGCCGCAACACCAACAATTGAGCCTAGAGCTATGCCAATTAGAATAAATTGATATTCAACAATCCCCTGATCAACCAGTGCTGACACAATTGCAATCAACATCCCAGTCGATGAAATTAAATTTCCTCGCCTAGCGGTGGCGGGTGAACCAAGCTGCTTAAGACCATAAATAAACAAGGCAGCAGCGACTACAAAAGAGAACTGAATAAGAGTGTCCATTATCAATTCTCCTTCTTTTTAAACATTGCAAGCATACGATCAGTAACCAAATATCCACCCACTACGTTTATAGTAGCGAGGCCAACAGCAGCGGCACCAAGCCAATTGGACAAGTCGTGATTTCCAGTTCCCGCCAAACCAATCGCACCAACTAGCGTAATACCTGAAATTGCGTTCGCACCAGACATTAAAGGAGTGTGTAAGGTCGCAGGAACCTTGCTAATCAATTCAAAACCTAAAAAGACCGACAACATTAGAATAAATGTTAAAAAAACCTCTGGAGGAATCATATCAAGAATCTCCTTGCCATATTTGCTTAATCGTATCGTGGACTACTTCTCCGCCATGGGTAATGACACATCCAGGCAATATGTCGTCATCAAAATCAACAATGAAGGCATTTTTTTCTTCACTCCAATTATCCTCAATCAAATTAAAAAGATTTGACGAATACATTTGACTAGCGTCTTTTGCTACCGATCCTGCTAAATTAGCCTTACCAATTACGGTAACTCCAGAAATCTCAATCACTCCATCAGGAACTGAGCCTTCGACATTCCCTCCAGTTTCTGCGGCCATATCAACAATTACTGAACCTGGAGACATCCCAGCGATCATTTCCTTTGTAACAAGCACCGGCGGTTTTCGACCGAATACCTGCGCAGTCGTAATAACAACATCTGACTTAGCTATAACCTCGGCCTGCGCTTTCTTTTGTAACTCCACTTGCTCGGCGCTTAACTCTTTAGCATATCCATCACTAGTTTCACCAGTCTCACCCAAGTCAATTTCGAGAAACTTAGCACCTAAAGATTGCACTTGCTCGGCGACGACTGCACGAGTGTCAAAAGCAGTCACTTTAGCCCCCAATCGCTTAGCAGTTGCTATTGCCTGCAAACCTGCTACGCCAGCTCCAATAACAAATACATTTGCGGGCTTCAATGTTCCAGCGGGGGTCATCATCATTGGGAAGATCCTAGGCAAATGGATCGCCGCCTGCATCACCATCACATAACCAGCAAGATTTGCTTGCGAACTTAAGGCATCCATTTTTTGGCTGCGAGTTGTCCTTGGAATCATCTCCATACTTATCGCGGTTACGCCTCTACTCATAAGTGCGGATACTAATTCCTTCTCATTAAATGGATCCAAATAACTAACGTGAACACATCCCTCTTTCATCAAAGTCACGTCTCCCAGCGTCGGCTTGCGTAGTCTGAGTAGCATATCCGCACTCTGAATTAATTGTGCTCTTTCAGAAGAGATTACTGCTCCAGCTTGCTCGTATTCCTCATCAGTGAACCCTGACTTGCTACCTAGGCCACTCTCAATAGAGACGGTCGCTCCTAGACGACAAAGCTTCTTTACAGTATCTGGAATAATCGGAACTCTATTTTCCCCGGGGAGGATTTCTTTAGGTACGACTAGATGCATAGCGCTAAATTCCCTTAATATCTTCTAGTTTTGATGATAAAAAAATGAATTTTATAGGAGACCAAATGCAATATCGACTAAATTATACAATTGAAAGAGCAAAAATGTTATGAAAGTAAAACGTTTCTAACCTGCACTAAAACGAAGAAAGGGATTCATCCAGCGATATTTCCAATCTGTAAAACGAAGGGGAGCATCAGACACTGCCAAACAAATACAATCTTCTGATTCTAATGCTGTTGGCGCGTGAATTTGGTCCTTTTCACGAAAAATGAAATCTCCCTTATGATACACCCCCTGCCTATCGGAAAATCCCCCGCTAATGACAACGGTCATCTCGGCACCTTTATGATCGTGCTCAGGTATCTTTCCTCCAGCAGCTATTTGGTATAGCGCACATTCATGACTCAAGTCACCTGTATGTAACTGACTTACAGATAAAGCACTAGTTACCTTTCTCCACTCAAGATCTTCAAACTCTTTACTCATTAGCTTCTTTAAGACAAGAGGGAACGACTCATCTTTGGATTCCACCTGTTTACTCTGCCTTGGGGGTGAATTTTCTAATCTAGCTAATACTGAATCGAAGGTCGAAGTAGGGACTGGTGGTGCCTCTAAATCTTTGAATAACTCTGCGCCCAAAGTCTCCAACTGGAAGGTGGTTTTTCGGCAAATACCACAATAGCTATTATGAGCAGAAATGCATGCAGCTTTCGCGGGAGAGAGGTTCCCCGACACATAATCCACCAACAGATTCACATCTGGATGGTGTTTAATCACGCAAACCTCCCATGGGTGCTAACTGGACACCAAGCTTGCTAATCGCTAAGCGCACTCTGGATTTAACTGTACCCAACGGCAGATCCAATTCAGCAGAAACTTCTGAATGCGATTTTCCTTCCATGTAGATCTTTGCGATAACCTGCCTCTGCTCATTCGGTAAGGCTTGTAGCTTTTCTCGAATGGTTTCAGCATTCCGCTTTGTTTGTAAGAGATCAAACGCTTCTTGCGACTCTTCCTCTATCATCAAATCTTCTGC
>CAJXCR010000036.1 GCA_913051825.1 uncultured Halieaceae bacterium | reverse complement strand
CCGACATCCGAAATTGCAAACGCTAATGCAGAAGCTTCTTTAAAAGCTAACGTTCCAGAAGAGGGCGCCGTGCTTAAAGGTAAAATTAAAGGTGTAAAGGTTTACAAATCTGCGGATAAAAAATCCCAAATCTTGTATACCTTAAAAAAGAATGAGGAAGTAGTTTTTCTTGGAGATCATTCTGGTGGTTACTATTTTATCGTTGGTGAAGATGGAGAAGGGTGGGTGCGCTCCAGTTTGGTCAAATAAATCGATTTCTAGAAAGCATCGATTTTAAATAAATATTTTGAGAAACAGACAGATTTGTAATGAGTAGTCGTGGTTAATAAATACCCTTTGTGGAAGTATATTCTATTGATGCTAGCGTTATTGGCTGGTGTCCTTTACTCAATGCCTAATTTGTATGCTCCAGATCCAGCGCTTCAAATAACTGGGGAAAGCAGTTCTCTGGTCCTAGATCAGCGCGCTTTAAATCGCGGTTTACTGGCCTTAGATGCAGCAGATATTTCATATTTTGGACAAGAAATAAATTCAGACGGGCGCAATGGACTCGTGCGGCTCAATAATAGAGAGCGACAATTGGAGGCGCAGTCGATCTTTTCTCGCGCCATAGGCGATGGCTATATAGTTGCTTTAAACTTAGCACCTACAACCCCAGAGTGGCTATCTGCCTGGGGAGCTAAACCGATGAAGTTGGGTTTGGATCTCAGTGGAGGCGTGCATTTTAAGCTAGAGGTGGATACTGAAGCTGCGATCAAGCAGAGGATGGAGTTTTACGAGATTTCTGTAAAGAGAAAGCTCAGAGAAGAGCGTATTCGTGGACGAATTTCTACTGAGCGTAATACTATTCAAGCTAATTTTAGATCTGAAGAACACAGAGAGTCAGCGAGAGCTATTATTTCGGAAAATCATCCAGAATTGTTTCTAGATCGTGTTAACCAAGACGATATGTGGATTATAAGAGCAACCCTCGTCGATCAAACTATCAAAGAAATTATCGATTACGCGGTAAGTCAAAATCTAACTACTCTTCGAAACAGGGTCAATGAGCTCGGCGTTTCTGAGCCATTGGTTCAGCGACAAGGCAGAAATCGAATCGTAGTGGAGCTTCCTGGGATCCAAGACACTGCTGAAGCTAAACGAATTTTAGGTAAGGTAGCGAACCTTGAATTTCGTCTAGTTGCCAATTTAGATACTCCAGATTCCGAGAAACAAAAGTTTTCATATCGTAGTCCTGACCTAAAAGGCTCTTCAGAGTGGTTGGAAAAAGCGGTAATTATAACCGGGGAAAGAGTGTCCAATGCCCAAGCCAGCTTTGATCAAAATGGTCAGCCAAATGTTTTGATTAGCCTTGATGGAGAAGGCGGTACTCAGATGTCGCGTGCCACCCGCTACAACATTAAAAGACGTATGGGCGTTCTTTTTATAGAGAGAAAGTTTAGGACGCGTTACGAAGTTGATGACCAGGGGCAGGAAGTCCAGGTCAAAGTCCCATATGACGAAAAGAAGCTGCTAACCGCCCCTGTTATTCAGTCCGCGCTAGGAGCATCTTTTCAGATTACTGGGCTTGATAACCCTATGGAATCATCGGAGTTAGCATTGATGCTTCGTGCAGGTGCGTTAGCGGCACCAATCTCTTTTGTGGAGGAACGGACAGTTGGCCCATCTCTTGGAGCAGAAAATATTCGCTTGGGAGTTCTTTCTATACAGGTTGGATTAGCGTGCGTAGTTTTGTTTATGATCTTCTATTACAGAGTATTTGGAATTGCAGCTGTTATTGCTTTGAGCAGTAATCTTACGTTGTTAGTTGCGTTGATGTCCCTTATAGGCGCTACTCTAACCTTGCCAGGAATAGCGGGTATAGTTTTAACTGTGGGAATGGCAGTTGACGCGAACGTATTAATTTTCTCTAGAATCAGGGAGGAGTTACGTAATAGAACTACTCCACAGATGGCTATTCATCAAGGATTTGAGCGTGCCGTTTCAACTATATTAGACGCTAATCTAACGACTTTGATTGTTGCGATAATTCTTTATGCAGTAGGTTCGGGTCCGGTTAAAGGATTCGCAGTTACACTGTCGATTGGAATTCTTACCTCTATGTTTACCGCGATAATGGGAACTAGATCTTTGATTAACCTTTTTTACGGAGGGAGAAATATTAAACTCCTATCGATTGGTAAAGAATTCCTTCCTGGTTTAGAAAAATGAAAACTATAAAATTTATGAACCAAAGATATTTAACCTTGTCGTTATCTGCGGTGCTTGTTTTTGGTTCAATCTTATCCTTAGGTACAAGACAGCTGAACTGGGGTTTGGACTTTACTGGGGGAACTTTAGTTGAGGTGCACTTTCAGGAAGTTGCTGACTTAGGAGCCATTAGAAAATCCTTGGATGCTGGTGGATACATAGGCGCTTCCGTGGTTAGTTTTGGGACTGATAGAGATGTTCTCATAAGGCTTCCTGCTGACTTTGTAGATTCCGATGCGGGCCAGATTCTTTCCTTACTAAAGGAGCAATCCAACTCGAATGTGGACTTGCGTCGAATTGAGTTTGTTGGACCTCAAGTTGGTGATGAGCTTCGAGAGCAGGGAGGTTTGGCGATGCTCTTAGCTCTAGCTCTAGTTATGCTTTATGTCGCCTTTCGATTTCAGTATAAGTTTGCTGTTGGTGCTTTGGCTGCTTTAGTGCACGATGTTTTCATAGTCTTAGGCTTTTTCTCAATTTTAGATATGGAATTTGATCTCACGGTTTTGGCAGCTCTACTTGCTGTTATAGGTTACTCCTTAAATGATACAATTGTGGTCTCAGATCGTATTAGAGAAAATTTCCGCAAACTCAGAAGAATTAATCCAGAGGAGGTTATTAATATATCTCTGACAGAAACCTTGGGTCGAACTTTGGTCACGTCACTTACGACAATGCTTGTTTTAATATCATTAGCCTTGTTAGGAGGAGAAATGATCAATGGTTTTTCTATAGCTTTGCTTGTCGGTGTAATTACTGGAACATATTCCTCAATTTATGTGGCGGCAAATACGCTTTTAGCACTTGGAGTGACTGAAGAAGATTTAATGATTCCAGTTAAAGAGGGCGCTGATCAGGATGAGCTATTACCATAACTGCCTAATTAAGTAACGGGCCTACTATTTTTAATATTTCTTTGAAGCATTTAGGATTGCCACAGACGACATTCCCAGAATTCAGGTAGTCTTGTGATCCGTTGATATCCGATATCAGCCCCCCTGCCTCTGTGAGTAATAAGGTGCCTGCAGCGACATCCCAAATTGATAAACCTATTTCCCAAAATCCATCAAGGCGACCAGCAGCCACATAAGCAAGATCCAAAGATGCAGCGCCGGCGCGCCTAATACCCGCGCATTGTCTGGCCAGCGTATCGACTGTCATGCAATAGTCCGCAAGCTTGTCATCGCAGTGGTTCTTAAAAGGGATGCCTGTTCCAAGTAACGCACCTTCGAGACTTTTAAGCTTACTCACCCGAAGTCGTTTGCCATTTAGTTGGGCCCCGGATCCTCGTGAGGCAGTAAATTCCTCATTTCGTATTGGGTCTAGAACTACTCCATGCTCAAGCCTGCCTTTATGCATGCACGCAATGGAAACTGAAAAATGAGGAATTCCTCGTATGAAATTTGTAGTTCCATCTAACGGGTCAATAATCCATCTGTATTCTGCATCCGAAGGTCCTAGTAGGCCAACTTCCTCAGATAAGATAGCGTGCTCAGGGTAAAACTTTTGCAAGACTGATATGATTTCGGCTTCAGCGGCTAGGTCTATTTCTGTGAAGAAGTTATTAACGCCTTTGCTTTGCACTTCTATGTTGCCAAGGTTATCCACGGCCCTCGCAATTTTGTCACCTGCTTTGCGAGCCGCCCGCAGAGCTATACTAAGCATTGGTGTCATGTGCAGTTACCAGGGAGGCTATTAACGACTTAGTATAGCAGCTAAGTCACTGTTAGTACGATAAGCCTCTGTTAACATTCCAATGTTGCCAACTAATGAGAGTCATATGAATCTAGATAATATACGAATTGTCCTTGTCGAAACCACTCATCCTGGAAATATCGGTGGAGCGGCTAGAGCAATGAAGAATATGGGCTTGCTAAATTTGTTTCTGGTAAATCCCAAATCGCATCCTGATCCAAAGTCAACATGGCGAGCGGCATCCGCAAACGATGTTTTAGAGCGGGCTAAGGTAGTAGATAGCCTAGAGGATGCAGTCGCAGATTGTCATTTTGTGGTAGGGACGAGTGCGCGACAGCGACGCATTCCTTGGCCTTCGGTAGATGCTAGAGGCTGTGCTTTAGAGATAAGTCGATTGACGGAGAATGAGCGGGTTGCGATATTGTTTGGCAGAGAGGATAGAGGTTTGACCAATGAGCAGCTTGTTCTTTGTAATCTGCACCTGCAGATTCCGACCTCCGACGACTATAGTTCGCTTAATGTTGCGATGGCAGTTCAAATAATTTGTTACGACTTGCTTATTCAGTCAAAGTACTCCGGTGAATTTGAACATATAGAAAGTAATTGGGATAGTCCCTTTAGCACCAATGAGGACATGCAGAGATTCTATCTTCATTTGGAAGAAACATTGACCGAAATAGGGTTTCTAGAACCTACTGCTCCGCGACAATTAATGCCCAGATTAAAACGTTTGTTTAATAGAGTTAGGTTAGATGAGATGGAGCTAAACATCCTGCGTGGCATCCTTAGCGAATCCCAGAAATTAGCGCGTAAAAATCGCTGAAAGTAAGATTATTAATATTCTCTAATAACCGAGTATTTTGCTGCGACTTATACTTGACTAACTAAGTCAAGTATTGGAAAATTAGTATTTAAATAGCCAGAAACTTGTTCTATGAAGTTAACAACAAGGGGACGATATGCCGTAACTGCGATGTTAGATCTTGCATTGCATGCTGACAATTCTCCAGTTGCGTTAGCTGATATATCGGACCGCCAAGGGATTTCGCTTTCATATTTGGAGCAGCTTTTTTCTTTGCTCAGAAAAAAAGATCTAGTTTGCAGTGTGCGAGGACCAGGTGGAGGGTATCATCTTAGTCGTTCAGATGAAGATATATTTGTAGCTCATATCATTGACGCGGTCGACGAAGTGTTAGATGCGACAGGCTGTAGAGGCATGGCTAATTGCAATGGAGGTGAAGAGTGTCTCACACATCACCTTTGGGCAGATCTTAGTAATCAAATCCATAAGTTTCTGAGTCAAATAAGTCTAGCGGACTTAGTTCAACGTAGTGAGGTTAGGAGGGTAATGGAAAGGCAGAGTGGTGGTGGGACTATTAAATTAGACATCGGCCAGTTAGCTGTGTCCTAAACCATGATCTGATTGATATTTGTTATAGGGTGTAATGTTTTATGAATAAACCAATATATTTTGACTACTTAGCGACGACGCCGACCGATCCTCGAGTGGCAAACGAGATGATGAAATGTTTGTCTATGGAAGGGAATTTTGGTAACCCGGCTTCAAGGTCACATGTTTTTGGTTGGAAGGCAGAAGAGGCGGTGGAAAATGCTAGACGACAAGTTGCAGATCTAATTAATGCTGATTCTCGTGAGATAGTTTGGACATCAGGAGCTACGGAGTCAGATAATCTTGCCATAAAAGGAGCGGCTTATTTTTATAAGGGCAAAGGACAACATATTCTAACTTCAAGTATAGAGCACAAAGCGGTTCTTGATTCGTGTCGGCAACTGGAGAGGGAAGGCTACGAGGTGACCTATTTGGAACCCGGTAGTGATGGCTTAATCACGCCTGATTTAGTTGCTAATGGTTTGAGGGATGACACTATATTAGTCAGCATTATGCACGCTAATAATGAGATTGGCACTGTAAATGATATAGAGGGGATAGGTGAGATCACTCGAGCGAAGGGAGTTATTTTTCACGTTGATGCCGCACAGAGTGCAGGAAAAGTAGAAATTGACATGGAAAAAATGAAAGTGGATTTGTTGTCCTTGTCTGCGCATAAAATGTATGGTCCTAAAGGTATTGGAGCTCTTTATGTAGGACGTAAACCAAGAATTAGACTTCAAGCTCTGATTCACGGAGGCGGCCATGAGAGAGGAATGCGCTCGGGTACTCTCGCTACACATCAAATTGTGGGTATGGGTGAGGCCGCCAATATAGCTATGGAAGAGATGGAATCAGAACGAGATAGACTGATCTCGTTACGTGAACGACTCTGGTCTGGAGTAAAAGATCTGGAGGCTGTGCAGATAAATGGAGATTTTGATCAGCGATTACCTGGCGTGTTGAATATTAGTTTCTCCTTTGTCGAGGGTGAATCACTTATTATGTCACTAAAAGATTTGGCAATTTCCAGCGGTTCTGCATGTACCTCGGCAAGCTTGGAGCCATCCTATGTGCTTAGAGCTCTTGGACTTTCTGATGAGCTTGCACATAGTTCATTGAGATTTAGTTTTGGAAGATTTTCCACCGAAGAGGATGTGGACTTAGCTATAGAACAGTTAGTTCATTCTGTAGAGAAACTGCGTGACCTCTCTCCTCTTTGGGATATGTACAAAGATGGTGTTGACTTAGATAGTGTTCAGTGGGCAGCACATTAAATTCCTGAGGAGGATAAGAAGATGGCTTATAGTGACAAGGTTTTAGACCACTATGAAAATCCGCGTAATGTTGGAAAGATGGATGTGGAGAAAAAAAATGTCGGTACCGGGATGGTTGGTGCGCCTGCGTGTGGAGATGTTATGCGACTGCAGATCCAGGTTGATGATGATGGGGTAATAGAGGACGCAAAATTCAAAACTTACGGCTGTGGCTCTGCAATTGCCTCCAGTTCTTTGTTAACCGAGTGGGTTAAAGGGAAGCGATTGGATGAAGCTGAGGAAATAAAGAATTCTCAGATTGCTGAAGAGTTGTCCTTACCTCCAGTAAAAATTCATTGCTCAGTTTTAGCCGAAGATGCGATTAAAGCAGCGGTAGCTGATCTACGACAAAAGCAAATAGAGGACTAACTTTATAATGAACATAAGTATTACAGCTGCGGCTGCAGAGCATGTGAGTGGGCAACTCAGTGGTCGTGGAGCAGGCTTGGGAATCCGCGTTGGTGTTAAGACCTCAGGATGTTCGGGTTTGGCATATGTTCTTGAGTTCGTTGATCAGGTTTCCCCAGAGGATTTAGTTTTTGAAGATTATGGAGTAAAGATATTTGTAGATCCAAAAAGCTTAGTTTACCTTGATGGTACTGAATTAGATTTTGTCAAAGAAGGGTTTAATTCTGGGCTTGAATTTCGCAACCCAAATGTCTCTGCCGAATGTGGTTGCGGAGAAAGTTTCACTGTCTAATGCGGTGATTTAGTGTTTCCCCGTCCTAGAGATGTTTAAATCTGAGTTAGCGAAGGACTACTTCGCTTTGTTCGGCATCGACAAGAGCTTTGAAATTGATGCAGTCGCTCTTGCAGAGCGTTATCGTTTTCTTCAACGTCAATCTCACCCTGATATGCATGCTTCAGGTGACCCCATGGAGAAAAGAATTGCGCTGCAATATTCGGGCTATGTCAATCAGGCTTACTCGACGCTTAGGGATGCGAATAGACGTGCTTTCTATCTACTAGAGTTAGGTGGTATTGCCGAGAATGAGGTTAACGCATTCCCTGTTGATCAGGAATTTTTATTTGAGCAAATGATGCTGAGAGATAAGATAAATGATTTAGGCGATTGTGATGATGCACTCTCAGTAATCGAAGAAGTGAGCGCAAGCCTTGCTCGCTTGCAGATTGACGTGGAGGCGAAGTTTTTGAAATTTTATCAACAGGATAAGTTTGAACAGGCGGCTCCATTTGCTAATTGTCTGCAATACCTGTTTAAAATTAAAGAGGAGCTAGATCGTTCTGAATTAAAGATATTGGAAGAAGGCTAAGTCAGTGGCGTTAATGAAAATCACAGAACCCGGCGCTTCCTTCAGTAATCCTAGCCGAAAAAATGTCATAGGGATCGATTTGGGAACCACAAATTCTTTAGTGGCTACTGTAAAACAAGGTAAACCAGAAGTTATTTCAGACAAGGATGGTTATGAACTTTTACCCTCCGTCGTTTATTATGGTCACAAGGAACGCGTTTATGTAGGTTCAGATGCGTTGGAGTTTGCTGACTCTAACCCCGTAGACACGCTGATGTCTGTTAAACGGTTTCTTGGCCGCGAAAAAGAAAGCATTGCTTCTGAAGCTTCAATGCATAAGCTCACCCCCGAAGGAGATGATATTAACTTTGTCACTGCCTCAGGAATAGTAAATCCCGTGCAAGCATCGGCTGAAATTCTTTCAACCCTCAGCAGCCGCGCCAGAGATTTTTTTCAAGAAGATATTGAGGGTGCGGTAATTACTGTCCCGGCATATTTTAATGATGCGCAGAGACAAGCAACTAAGGATGCTGCTCGACTGGCAGGAATAAACGTCATCCGTTTGCTTAATGAGCCAACTGCAGCTGCATTGGCTTATGGGCTGGAATCGAAAGAACAAGGAGTAATTGCTGTATATGATCTTGGTGGTGGCACCTTTGATATATCAATCCTAAGATTGCATGCAGGGGTGTTTGAAGTAATCGCAACTGGCGGCGACACATCTTTGGGTGGAGATGATATAGATCTACTTATATATAACTGGCTAGCAGAAGAAATCGGAGTAGCAGATCCAGACTTTTCTGTTAGGCGTAGGATGCTTGCCGCAGTGAAGGTAGCAAAAGAGGCGCTTTCAGATTCTGAAGCAGCAGTTATCGACACTAGTTTCTTGGATGAGTCCGACAAATGTTTTGAAATAACTCAAGCCATTTTATCTTCGATAATCGAACCTTTAGTGATGAGGACTATCTTGGCTTGCCGTCGTTGTCTAAAAGATGCAGGTGTAACCTCAATGGAGATCGATAATGTAGTGATGGTTGGAGGATCTACTCGAATTGTCAGCATCCAGAAATCGATTTCAGAATTTTTTGGACGCGAGCCACTTGCTGGGATTGATCCTGATAATGTAGTGGCGATAGGTGCAGCCCAACAGGCAAATATTCTGGTAGGAAATGACTCAACCAATGAAGTATTGTTAATCGACGTTACTCCTCTTTCGCTGGGTATTGAAACCATGGGAGGGTTGGTAGAAAAAATTATTCATCGAAATACTGCAATTCCTGTCACTAGAGCGCAGGAATTTACAACATATAAGGATGGGCAAACAGGTCTGAAGTTGCACGTTGTCCAAGGCGAAAGAGAGTTGGTTGTTGACTGCAGATCTCTAGCGAATTTTGAGCTTTTTGGAATTCCACCTATGGTGGCGGGATCAGCCCGCATTGAAGTTACTTTCCAGGTAGATGCGGACGGCCTGCTCAATGTCACCGCTAGAGAAAAGACGACAGGTAGAGAGGCAAGTGTCAATGTCCAACCCGCATTAGGATTAGATGAAAGTGAGATTTCCGCTATGTTGGAGAAATCATTTTCTAACGCGGAGAGCGATATTAATGCGCGAAAGATGGCAGAGCAGAGAGTTCACTCTAACCAGTTATTAGACTGCTTGTCAGCAGCCATAGAGCAAGATGGAGATTCTCTGCTGAGTGATTCTGAGAAAAATGATATTCAGCTGTTAATGCATAAGTTGGAGAATTTATTGATATCTGAAGACTTTGAGAAAATTGAACATGCAACGGAAACTTTGGCGCAAGCAAGTGAATCGTTTGCGATGTTGCGAATGGATCGAAGTGTACAGGCCGCGTTAGAGGGCAAGAGGCTTAATGATCTCACTGAGGAAGCGGAGTCTTGAGTAAAATCACTATTTTGCCTCATGAAAAAATATGTCCGGACGGTGCAGTTATTGAAGTAGAACCTGGGCAGAGTATTTGTAGCGCTATGCTTGGACAAGGTTTGGAAATAGAACACGCCTGTGAAATGTCCTGCGCCTGCACAACATGCCATGTGATTATCCGAGAGGGTTCAGATTCACTGGAACCTCCCGATGATCTGGAAGATGATTATCTTGATAAAGCGTGGGGATTGGAACCTGATTCCAGGTTAAGTTGCCAGGCGATAGTACGAGATATGGACTTGGTGGTAGAGTTGCCTAAATACACTATTAATATGGTATCTGAAAGGCATTAGGAGTAAGTTTTAGATGCGATGGACAGACGTGTACGAAATTGCGATAGAACTGGTTGATAGTAAACCCGAGGTAGATCCAATTACCGTCAACTTTGTCCAACTAAGAGATTGGATAATAGCATTGCCTGACTTTGAAGATGACCCTGACAGATGTGGTGAAAAAATCTTAGAAGCGATACAGGCGGCATGGATTGAAGAACTGGATTAGTAGCTATATAGGTTGGCATTTTGTTTCTACAATAACTAACTGATTATTATATAAAAAAATATCCGTGACCTTTAATTTTGTCGATGCAAACATATGCTATTCGCCGTACAATAGAGTCAGTATAAAATAGCTTTTTCGTAGAGGTTTTTCCTTTACTAATAGCGCGTAACAACATGATTTAAATTGCGGAGAATTTGCAATGGCCATAGAAAAGACATTATCGATCATTAAGCCAGATGCGGTAGAAAAAAAACTTATTGGAAAAATTTATTCACGATTTGAGGATGGTGGACTCCGTGTAGTAGCAACTAAGATGCTTCATCTCGATGATGATATGGCGGGCGGGTTTTATGCTGAACACAAGGGTCGGCCTTTCTATGAGGCGCTTATCGAGTTTATGACATCAGGTCCTATAATAGTTCAGGTGTTGGAAGGAGAAGACGCGGTCGCACTAAATAGAAAACTAATGGGAGCTACCGACCCTCGCGAAGCAGAAGCGGGAACCATTAGGGCTGATTTCGCTAGTTCGATAGATGCTAATGCAGTGCATGGTTCTGATTCTATTGAGTCTGCACAGCGTGAAATTTCTTATTTTTTCGAAGAACGAGAAATTTGTTCTTTTAATTAAAACAGAAATTCATCTGTGAACATAATAAGCGCTAGTGGAAGAAAAATTAACTTTCTGGGTATGACCAGGAAGCAGCTAGAATCTTTTTTTCTCCAGATTAACGAAAAGCCTTTTAGAGCAAGACAAGTAATGCAATGGATTCATCATCGCGGAGTCACTGACTTCAGGCAGATGTCTGATATAAGTTTAAAGCTTCGAGAAAGCCTCTTGCAGACTGCTGAGATAATACCGCCAACAGTGTCAGAGGAAAAAGATTCTTCTGACGGTACCCGAAAATGGTTAATTGAGATTCCTAGTGGAGGAGTCGTTGAAAGTGTTCTTATTCCTAGTGGAAATAGGACGACGCTTTGCGTTTCATCGCAAGTTGGATGCGCGTTAGATTGTAGTTTCTGTTCTACTGGAAAGCAGGGCTTTCAGGCAGATTTAAGTTCCTCCGAGATAGTGGGTCAACTTTGGTTAGCTAACAAATCTTTCGATGCATTTCAAAATGGCAGTGGTCGCATGGTAAGCAATGTAGTAATGATGGGTATGGGTGAGCCTTTGTTGAATTTTGATAATGTTGTTTCGGCGATGGATATTATGATGGATGACCTGGGTTATGGTATCTCAAAAAGGAAGGTAACCTTAAGCACATCTGGTGTTGTTCCCCAGCTTGACAAGCTTTCCAAGGTGAGTGACGTCAGTCTAGCCATTTCCTTGCATGCTCCAAATGATAATCTTCGCAGTCAGCTAGTACCTCTGAATCGTAAATATCCGATTGCCGAGCTTTTAAACAGTGCTCGCCGTTACTTGTCGAGTCTAAATGATCTGAACAGGCGAGTCACGATTGAGTACGCTCTTATATCAGGGGTCAATGATCAATTAGAGCATGCAGTTGAACTAGGGAAGTTGTTGAAAAAGTTCCCATGTAAGATAAACCTTATTCCATTCAACCCATTTCCCGGATCTGAATATTCTCGACCAAGTAAGAGAACAGTATCCAAGTTTTGGCAAACACTGGTAGACGCAGGGTTTATAGTCACGGTTAGGGCTACTAGAGGCGACGATATCGATGCGGCTTGTGGGCAGTTGGTGGGTCGAGTTCTTGATCGAACCCGACGAAGTAGTAGATATGAAGAAAAGAAAACTAAGCTTTCAGCTTTTTGTAATACTCCATGAAAATCATTCCTATAGCAATTGGCTTGCTATTTTTTATACAAATCTCGTTATCTGGATGCGTTACTACAGAGGAATCATCCTACTCTAGTCATTCCACTGAAAAGAATGCTCTGGAACAGCGCTTAACTCTGGCTCGTCGTTATATTGGAGATAGCAACTGGGATGATGCCAAGAGAAATTTGAAGTTAGCTATGGAGATCAGGCCTAATGATCCTGAGGTATATGAGGTATATGCTTTGTTTCATCAAAGTACAGGTGAGCATGATCTGGCAGAGGAATATTTTCTAGAGTCAATAAAATTAAGACCTGATTTTTCTAGAGCTCGGAACAATTATGCAGCTTTTCTTTACATGCAGAATAGGTATGAAGAAGCACGGGTTCAGCTCTTGGAGGTAACTTCAGATGCTCTTTATTCAGCGCGACCGCAAGCGTTTATAAATCTTGGAATGTGTCAACTTAACCTAGATGATCGAGCAGGTGCTAAGAGATCATTTAAAAAAGCCCTGTTGATGGATTCCGATAATGTTTTAGCTTTAGTTGAGATGGGTCATATAGCTTATGAGCAAGGTGAGTTAAAAGAAGCTTGGCGATATTTTGAAACCCAACGAAGTAGTGTTACGCGACAATCTTCTAGAGCGCTATGGTTGGGGATTATCGTTTCCAGAAAACTAGGTGATTTAGATTCGGAAGCGAGTTTATCTCTGATGTTAAAGAGTCTGTATCCAGATTCTATGGAATATCAAGTTTATAGTCGAGAATGGAAATGAAGCTTGTATTGATTAAAAATGATATTTTGAACTGCTAAAGTACTGAAACCTTATGTTTATAGTAGTAAGCTTAGCGGTAGAGGTTTTAATTTTCTTCACTTTTCTTGGTAGAGAGCGCTTCATTTTATTAAAATTAAGGTGATTGGAAAGGAGCAAATGGCAAATCATTCTCCAATAACTAGACGTTCGAGCAGACAGATTATGGTGGGCAATGTCCCTGTTGGTGGTGATGCTCCGATCGCTGTTCAGAGTATGACAAACACCGAGACTTGTGACGTTAGTGCAACAGTTAATCAGGTAAACGATATCGCTAGTGCTGGCGCCGACATGGTCAGAGTGTCTGTACCCAGCATGGAAGCGGCAGAAGCGTTTAGGGAAATTAGAAAACAAGTTTCAGTTCCGCTAATTGCAGATATACATTTTGATCACAAAATAGCTTTAAAGGTGGCCGAGTATGGTGTGGACTGCCTTCGGATTAATCCGGGAAATATTGGGCGAGACAATAAAGTTAGAGAGGTTATAGATTGTGCCAGAGACAAGGGAATTCCCATACGGATTGGAGTTAATGCAGGATCGCTTGGAAAGGAACTATTGCGGAAGTATGCTGAACCTAACGCCGAGGCCTTAGTTGAATCGGCACTGCGGCACGTATCGATTTTAGACAAATTTGATTATCAAGATTTTAAAGTGAGTGTGAAAGCCTCAGATGTATTTATGGCGGTTGATGCTTATCGCCGTCTTGCCAAGGAGATTGAACAACCCTTGCATCTAGGAATTACTGAAGCAGGAGCGTTGAGAGGAGGTACAGTCAAATCATCGGTGGGCCTGGGTATGTTATTGATGGATGGTATTGGTGATACGATCCGAATTTCCTTAGCGGCTGATCCGGTAGAAGAAGTTAAGGTAGGTTTCGAAATATTAAAGAGTTTAAAACTTCGAGCAAATGGAATTAATTTTATTGCATGCCCCAGTTGTTCGAGACAAAATTTCGATGTAATTAGTACTATGAATGATCTGGAAAGACGTTTGGAAGATATCAGAACTCCCATGGATGTGGCTGTGATTGGTTGCGTGGTTAATGGTCCAGGAGAAGCTCGAGAAGCTGATGTTGGTCTCACAGGAGCGACGCCAAATAATTTGATATATATAGGAGGTGTGCCTGACCACAAGGTCAGCAATACTGATTTCGTAGAGCATCTGGAAAAAACTATTCGGCAACGAGCGGCAGAATTAGAAGAGCAAAGAGATAAAAGTCGATCGAACGATATTATTCAAAAAGTTTCCTAAAAAATTAACCATGGTATTTCGATGAAGACAGCGAGATCTATCCGCGGGATGACCGATATATTGCCTGAGGAAGTTGGGTGTTATCAATTGGTGGAGTCCGTGTTTAGAGATATTCTCCATCGCTATGGCTATGATGAAATCAGATTGCCCATGGTCGAATACGCAGAACTGTTTAAAAGATCAATTGGATCCGAGACAGATATCGTAGAAAAGGAAATGTATACTTTTCTAGATAGAAGTGATGAATTGTTATGCCTGAGACCAGAAGGGACGGCCGGGTGTGTAAGAGCCGTTGTTCAAAATGGACTGATAAACCAGGGATCAATAAAAAAGTTATGGTATATGGGTCCAATGTTTCGTTATGAAAGGCCACAACGAGGAAGACAGAGACAGTTTAATCAAATGGGTGTAGAGGTTTTTGGCGAGGAAAGCACCGAGGTTGAACTAGAAATACTCTTACTTTGTGACCGGATTTGGCGAAATCTAAATATAGAAGATTTAGTCCAATTGGAGATAAATACTATAGGAGATTTAGACTCAAGAAAAAGCTATGTGACTTCATTAACTTCATATCTTCAAAAGTATAGTGATGATCTGGATGATGACAGTAAACGAAGGCTTAGTACCAATCCTCTTAGGATTTTAGACAGCAAGGATGATAAAACGCAGAAAATATTATCTAATGCGCCAAATTTTACGGATTTCGTAGATCATAAATCCCGCGGACATTTTGAAAAATTATGCAATTCTTTAGAAGGGCTTGGTATACCGTACAATGTAAATCCAGCGCTTGTTCGCGGTTTGGATTACTACAATCGAACAGTTTTTGAGTGGACGACAAAAGAATTAGGTGCCCAGGGCACGATATGCGGCGGCGGTCGATATGATGGTTTGGTTGAAAAATTTAGTAACAAATCGAGTGCGGCAGTTGGCTGTGCCTTTGGTATCGAACGTCTTGTGATGTTAACCAGGAGTTTGTCATCTCAGGAGAATCAATTAAGTAGTGTAGCGGATATCTATATTATTGCCGTGGGAGAAGAGGCTCGAATGATGGCGATCCGCTGCGCGGAAAATATACGTAGCGAAATTCCATCTTGGCGAGTTTTACAAAACTTAGGTGCTGGTAGCATTAAAAGTCAATTGAAAAGAGCAAACAAAAGTGATTCAAAAATTGCGATAATCATTGGGCCTGAAGAGGTGGCTTCGAAGTGCGTTACGTTAAAGTTCCTAAGAGACGATCTTGAGCAGGAGTCGGTTGTTGAAAGTCAGCTGATCTCTAGATTGAAAGACATTTAAAGCCGTGAGCTCATGCGGTGATGAGGTGAGTATAAGTGGTCGATCATAAAACAGAAGAAGAACAAATTGAAGCAGTTAAGCGGTGGTGGAGCGAAAATGGGCGAGCAGTTGTTATCGCAGTGGTTATTGGTGTGAGTGGTTCTTTTGGATGGCAGTCTTGGAAAGATTATAAACAAGAAAGACGTGAACAGGCGGCCCTAGAGTATTGGCAGTTCGTTGAATTTTTAGAAAAAGATTTCATATCTATAGATGTTAGCAGACCTGACATAATCGGCGATAAAATAAAAAGTAACTTTCCTAAGAGTAATTACTCTAAATTTACCGCAATGCATTTGGCAAAAATCTATGTGGACGCGGAGGAGTTTGATAAGGCGGAGGATGAACTGCGATGGGTTTTAAGAAAATCGGGGTCTGCTGATGCTATTTCGCAGGTGGCAAGTATTCGTCTGGCTAGAGTTTTGGCTGCAATGGGTGAATCGACTAAGGCAATTGAAATTTTATCTTCAAAACAAGATGCATCTTTTAAAGCGCTTCGGGCAACTGTTCTCGGCGATATCATGTGGAATTTAGGAGAAAAAGAAGCAGCTTTAAAAGAATATCAAGACGCTAGAGATCTTAGTGATGGTGCTTTTGTTCCTCCTAGATTGATGGAGAAGTTGAGTTTTCTTGGCGCCAGCTCGCCGGAGGCAGATAGTGATCTAAACATCCATGGAGACGCAGAGAATGCGATTACAGTTAGCGATCAATCTGAGGAATAAAAGGAAAATGAAATCTACTCTTTATTGGTCTTGTCTCCTGCTTTTTATGTTTTCGCTACAAGGATGTGGCACGGTTAAGGGTTGGTTCAGTGACGATGAAGATAATCCAAGGGAGCCAGCTGAACTTGCTAAAATTTCTAGTAGCGTAGCGATAAAGAAAATATGGTCAGTAAGTATTGGAAATGGGCAGGGTAAGGGCCTATATAGAATCAAACCATTTATTTCTAATGACACTATTTACGTAGCAGCAAATGATGGCCAGATTAAGGCGATAAACCGACTCTCTGGGAAGTTGATTTGGAAAGCAGAAATAGGTAGCA
This sequence comes from uncultured Halieaceae bacterium, assembly GCA_913051825.1. GTDB lineage: Bacteria > Pseudomonadota > Gammaproteobacteria > Pseudomonadales > Halieaceae > CABYJX01. The sequence continues at coordinate 5,675 of CAJXCR010000036.1, read as the reverse complement.
ATCTGTCAGGTGGTGTCGGTCTGTATAAAGACAAATTATTTTTAGGCACTGTCGACGGTAGAATTCTAATGGCGGATACTCAAGAAGGAGAAATCATTTGGTCCGTCCGATTAACAGGAGAGGTTTTAGCGCCGCCCCAGAGCAATGGGGAGGTCGTAGTTGTCCAGACATATGATGGTAAATTATCTGGTTTAGATTTTTTAACAGGAGAAAAGCTTTGGACATTTGACAGTAACTTGCCAGTTCTTACGATTCGAGGTACAGGGACCCCGATTTTTAGTGGATCTACGGTGTACGCAAGTTTCGCTAATGGTCGAGTGCTGGCATTTGATAGTTTGTCGGGCAGCATTCTCTGGGAGACTCGAGTGGCTATAGCAAAAGGTCGTTCCGATATTGAGAGGATGGTAGATATCGATGGCGCTATGGCAATACAAGGTGGACAGTTATTTGCAGCAAGCTATCAAGGTCGTTTAGCGGCAATTGATTTAACTGATGGAAGTCGGTTATGGCAAAGAGAAATATCCTCAATTACTGGAACTTCACTAGGATTTGGTAATGTTTATGTAGTGGATGATAATGGAACCGTCAATGCCTATTTATCTGATGGCCAAGGACTGAGATGGAGTCAAGATGCTTTGGCATTTAGAGATCTATCTAGGCCAATACCAGTATCAGGTTATGTGGCAGTTGTCGACTTTGAAGGATATTTACATCTAATGTCACAACTTGATGGTGAATTTGTCGGTCGTGCTCGACCAGATAAAAATGGCGCGCGAGCTGATATGATAAGTATGGGTAATGTTCTTTACGTGTATGGAAATAGTGGAAAGCTTCTCGCCTATGAAATTAGGTCCAAAAAGATTTAAGTAATCATGCTTCCTGTCATTGCGTTGGCTGGTCGTCCTAACGTCGGAAAATCAACTTTATTCAATCGTATTACTGGTACCGATCATGCCATTGTTTCGGAGTTGTCTGGCCTTACTCGGGACAGACAATACGGCCTTGTTAATTTCGATTCAACTGATTTCATTTTAATAGATGCAGGAGGGATAAATGATCTAGGGCTAAATCATTCGGGGATCGATAATTTAATTCTTAAACAATCTCAATTAGCGATAGAAGAAGCGGACTTAGTAATACTTTTGGTAGATGCAAGTAGTGGATTGCATCCAGGTGATCACGAGTTAGTTCAGTTTTTGAGAAAATCTGGAAAAGACTTTTGTCTTGCTGTAAATAAAATTGACGGTCATCGCGAAGATTTAGTTCGAGCTGAGTTTTTTTCTCTCGGTATCGAGAGTATGTTTTCTATAGCTGCGAAAACCGGTCGTGGAGTCCGGGCTATGCTTAGCACTATTCTTCTGGATTTCAAAGATAATGAAGCTCTAGTGTCGTCTGATATAGCTGAGGACAGAATTAAACTAGCAGTGATTGGTCGTCCCAACGTAGGTAAATCAACGCTGATTAACGGTTTGATTGGAGAAGATCGAATGGTCGTTTTCGATCAGCCTGGTACAACGCGAGACTCTATCTATGTTAATTGCGAGTGGAAAGGTAAGTTGTTCACTTTTATAGACACCGCTGGGGCCAGGCGAAGAAGCAGAATAGATGACTTAGTAGAGAAGTATTCAATAGCTAAAACTCTTCAAGCAATATCAAATTCTCATGTAGTGTTATTTCTGTTTGATGGCATTGAAGGAGTTGTTGATCAAGATCTTAATTTGTTGTCTCACTGTATAAGAGCTGGAAGAGGCTTGGTTTTGCTTGTAAACAAATGGGACGAAGTTTCTTCTGATGATAAGACTTGGATCAAGTCGGAGCTTTCTAGAAGACTTAAATTTGCGGACTTTGCTGATTTGCATTTTATTTCTGCGTTACGAGGGACTGGGATTCAGAAAATTTATAAATCTGCAGTACTCGCGCATAAATCTAGCGTTATTGCACTTTCCACCCCTGAATTAAATAAAATTCTCCATCGAGCGCAAGAGAAAAATCCTCCGCCTATGATTGCCGGCCGACGTATTAAGTTACGGTATGCTCATGCAGGGGGCAATAATCCTCAAAGGATTATTATTCACGGGAATCAGATCGATAAAATACCAGCTAATTATCTACGTTATCTTGAAAAATACTTCAGGACAGAATTGCATTTGCGCGGTGCAGGGCTAAAACTAGAGTTTCGTGGAGGGAGAAACCCTTTCGAAGGAGTTAAAAATCGACTCACTCCAAGACAATTGAGTCGCCGGATACGGATGATAAGGCATGCTAAAAAATGGAAAAAAAAGGATAAAGGAAGGCGTATTTAGCGTGTCTTGTGATGTAAGGAAAAGTGATCTGGATAGTCCAGAAGCTATTGAGCTAATGGTGGAATGTTTTTATTCTAAAATTAAGAATGATCCTCGATTATCCCGCATTTTTTTTGAACTAGGAAAAGTTGATCTTGATAAGCATTTGCCTCATATAAAACGTTATTGGGAGAAATTGTTGCTGAGTAATCCAGGATATGACCGTCATACGATGAATATTCATAGAGCGCTTCATGAAAAAGTAAATTTAGGTCCGTCCGATTTTGAAAGATGGCTTGCCTTATTTATGGAGACGATAGATGATAGTTTCTCTGGGCCTTTGGCTAAGCGTGCGAAAAAGGTGGCTTCAAACGTTGCAGGCAATATGTCTTCAAGTTTAAAGGTGGATTTAGATTGATGGAATCTTTAATCCGTGCGGTAGATCTAAGATCTATGAATGGCTGGTCTACAGTACTGCGTGATGTCAATATCGATATTGGGCCGGGAAAGGTTGTAGGTCTTATTGGCCCGAATGGCTCTGGCAAAACAACTCTGCTAAAAAGCCTTGTTGGATTTAACAAAAGTGTTGGAAATCTGTTGGTTCTCAACCAAGATCCTCGTCTTGTAGGTGCGAATTTATTTAACGACGTTTTCTTTATTCCGGATTCTAGTTCACTTCCTGGTTGGATGAAGATAAACGAGCTATTTTCCTATTTATCTGGGGTCCACAAAAATTTTGACCTAGAAAAAGCGACTCTTTTGTTGGATAGATCTAATTTGGACGCCAGAGTAAATATTGGGAAGCTTTCAAAAGGAATGGCAGCTCAACTGTATATTGTGATCGCGACAGCAGTTGATTCGAGATTGCTAATTTTAGATGAGCCAACCTTGGGTCTTGACTTGCTCTTGAGAAAAAAAATGTACAAAAATTTGCTGCAGGATTATCTTAATTCAGATCGATCGGTTTTAATTTCTACCCACGAAATTGTTGAGATTGAAGAATTTCTTACAGACGTGATTTTTATAAATGATGGCGAGATCTTGTTAAGTTCTAGTATGGAAGTTTTGGCCAAAGATTTTCTAGAGTTAAAGGTAGATAGCGAACACTTAGGGTTAGCGCAAGCGCTACCGTCAGTTGGCTCAAGAGCATGTCCCGGTGGTAGGCAGATACTATATAGAAATATAGATCGAGCAGAGCTTGAGAAGTTGGGCGAGGTAAAACAAGCGTGCCTATCGGATATTTTTTTATCGTTGATAGCTGGGGTAGATAAGGAATGAATTATTTTTTATCGTCGCGTATTGCATCCCTTGTTCGAAGAGAATTTTTTGAAAATAAAACAATCGTTATTTTGGGGCCATTGTTTCTGGTGATGGTGTCTTTAATTGCCATTATATTTACGGCGTTGTTTGTAGATAGAGTAGGAACATTTTTTGGAGGTCGCCTTGTTGGTGAATTTATTCAAGGATTGGACGCCAGGATGGTTGAAGCGGGAGGTGGCTTAGAAATAAAGCTATCTGATATTGAGGGAGGTGTTATCTCTATAGAATCTTTCGAAGAAGAAAAAGCTTTAGGCTCCTTGGAGGATATATCTAATACAAAAGCTATCGATAATAATCTAGTCGAGGATTCTTTTAAGTTAAATGAAATCTTGTATTACCTACATAAGTTGATAATGCTGGTGCCGCTCCTTATTTCGATTAATTACTTGGTGGGATGCCTGCTCTACGATCGCTTGGATGGGAGCTACTTTTTTTGGCGATCAATGCCAGTCTCACCAAAGGAAGAGATAACCGTTAAACTTATAGTGGCCTTGTTTGCGATACCATTAGTTTTCGGTTTTGCCAGTTTTCTCATACAGATTTTAAGCCTGTTGATTTTTATCTTTCCAATATACCGAATTGGATTAGATCCGATTTCGGTAATTCTTGAAAACTTAGATATTAGTAATTGGATTTGGTTTTTAATTCTTGATTGGCTAGATAGAGGTATTATGTTGGCGCCAATCTTTTCATTTGCTGTCTTAATCTCGTCTCTAGCCAAGCGATCCGGTTTTTTTACTTCGGTGTTTGCGATTCTTGCACTTGTTTTTTTTGAGAGTGTGTTATTCGGATCGAATAATTTTATTGATGGTGCGTTACTCTATTTGCCTTGGCCAATTTCGGCAGATGTTAGGATTATTGATAGTCCAACCTTGCTTGTAGCGGGGCTGATTATCACGTGCTTTTTTCTGGCAATGGCGGTTTATTTTAGATCTCGTCCGTTGTTCTTGAATAATTAGCCATGACGTTTCTGTCTAGGAATAGTTAAAGAAAACGCAGAAAAGATTCATGTCATGAATACCAAAGATATTCTCTCGGCCTTTTTTAATGCGGCTTAGGTTTTTATTATGTCCGACGATTATTTTGGTTCCCCCGAACTAAACACCCGATAAAGGAAGTTCAATGTCAACATATCAAAAGTTCATAGATGAATGTAGTAAGGTTAAAGAGAAGTTTGGAAAAGATTGGCTGGGAATTGATCCAGAGTATATGGCGCGTATGCGAATGCAGAATCGCTTTAAGTCCGGTATTGATATCGCTAAATACACCGCCAAAATTCTTAGACAGGACATGGCAGAATATGATGTTGATAGTGGGAAATATACGCAATCGCTAGGATGCTGGCATGGATTTATTGGGCAGCAGAAGCTCATAGCAATAAAAAAGCATCATGGGTCGACCCATAAGAGGTATCTTTACCTATCGGGGTGGATGATTGCAGCTTTGCGTAGTGAATTTGGACCGTTACCCGACCAATCGATGCATGAAAAGACAACCGTCTCTAGCCTAATTGAAGAGTTATATACCTTTTTGCGTCAAGCGGATGCAAGAGAACTAAATCAATTCTTCAGAGAGTTGGACAGTGCTCGTGAAAATTCAGATAGTGAACGGGAAAATTCAATCTTAAAGAAGATTGATGATTTTGATACTCATATAGTACCTATTATTGCTGATATAGATGCTGGTTTTGGTAATGAAGAAGCAACATATCTACTAGCAAAAAAAATGATTGAGGCTGGAGCATGTGCAATCCAGATTGAAAATCAGGTATCCGATGCTAAACAATGTGGGCATCAGGACGGAAAGGTAACGGTTCCGCACGAAGATTTTCTTGCAAAAATTAATGCTGTTCGATATGCATTTCTTGAATTAGGAGTAGATGATGGTGTGATTGTTGCCCGCACCGACTCGCTTGGTGCTGGATTAACTCAAAAAATTCCTGTATCCACTACCCCAGATGATTTAGCACATCGATATAACGCATTTCTTGAGACGGAGATTGTAGAAAATGCGGCGGATGTAAATGAAGGGGATGTTGTAATAAAGCAGGATGGACGTCTAGTTAGACCAGTC
>CAJXCR010000035.1 GCA_913051825.1 uncultured Halieaceae bacterium | reverse complement strand
CCTTTTAGAGAGTCCTTTGCTACTGAAAGCTCCATAGAGTTGAGACGCAAATTTTCCGAAGATGGATACTTATTCTTAAAAGGAGCCATAGATCCTTCATTGTGCACGTCACTATTGAAAATAATGATAGCTGTTGTGAAGGGAGAGTTAGAAATGCCCGAAGGTTCTTGGTCTCCGGTGCTCGTGGGTGATCCTTTTGTTGAGACTGACAAGACATGGGATCGTATTTATCCTAAATTGCAATCTTTGGAAGCTTTTCATCAGTTTTTCCATACTTCTGATGTCCTGAATTTGATGAGCCGTATTTTAGATGCGGATCCTTTTGTTTATCCAATGAAAATGGCGCGAATTGCCACGCCGCGAAAAAGTGGATTTGAAACTCCTCCGCATCAGGATGCTTACTCCCACCATGCTGGACCCACGATGGCAGGCATATGGGTGGCTTTGCATGACGTCGATGAGACGATGGGAAGGCTGGCTATTCTAGATCGATCGCACTTAAAAGGAGTGCGGGAGGTGGTTCACTCGCCAGGCGTGGGTGGCGTTCAATGTAAAATATTTAGCGAAGAGAAATTATGGCATGTCTCTAATGTCGAGTGTGGAGATGTCATTTTATTTTCATCTCAGACGGTGCATAGAGCAGAACCAAACACCTCTGAAAACAGAGTGCGAGTGAGTGTAGATACTCGGTTTTGTGATTACGGCTCTCCCGTGTTTTCAACCAACCTTGAGCCTCATCATGGTTGGAGAATTGATCGGCTAAATTGGGAATATATATATAAGAATTGGACAGAAAAAACTCTTAAATATTATTGGCTAAATTACGAAAATGTGTTTTAAGTAGTGCTTTATCTAAGTGCTGTAATACTTGTGCAACTGAATTTAAAGGAAACTAAGAAAAAATGAACAAAAAATTTAGACTGCTGCTAATACTTTCCGGGTTTTCACTTAGTGGGGTGTTATTTGCCCAAGAGCGTATTGTGGGAGGTGTGGATGTGACTGAAGGCGAGTTCCCAGCTTATGTGGCACTATTATACGGTGATGGGTCGGATTTAGCGCAGTATTGTGGCGCGGCTGCGATTTCTCCTGATAAATTGATAACAGCTGCGCACTGCGAGGTGACTGCTGGTGAATATGCAGTTCCTGGAGCGGTAGATTTGACCGAAGCGCTAAATAATTCAGAAAAGCAGATCGAAGTCCTCTCTGTTCAAAATCATCCCGATTACGATCCGATTACTAATGATAATGACATAGCAATTGTGACACTTGTATCGGCGAGTCTAACCGAATTTGTGCCTCTATATCAGGGATCAAGTAGTCTAGCTGGGAGAGTAGCAACGTCAGTAGGTTTGGGTGTACTCGAATCAGATGGGCCATCCCCATCTACTACTCAACAGGTCGATGTTCCTATAATCAGCAATGAGGCCTGCAATGCAGGACTTGTTCAGGCGGGTTACGGTGAAGACGCAACTCCGTTGATGTTATGTGCTGGTTATGCCGAAGGTGGTAAAGATTCATGCCAAGGCGATAGTGGTGGCCCTTTATTCGTCAAGGATCGATCGGGTTTAGTGCACGTAGGGGTGGTAAGTTGGGGTTACGGGTGCGCCGTGCCAAACCAATACGGTATATATGCGCGGGTTAGCGAGTATACCGATTTTATCAAAGAGCATGCGCCCGAGGCGACATTCAATAGTTCAGCGGGCTATGACCAATATTTCACTACAATTCCAGGCTCAGCGTGTAAGGCCGCCATCCCAGCAGATTCTATTAAGCTTCAGTCTAAAGAGACGGGTTTAACTAATGTGGGTAATGATCCGCTAGGAATTGTGTGTCCTGTTAACTTATTAATGGATACATCGCTTGCGAAATCGCAAGAGGTAGCGGTAAGCGCTCATCTTGAGAATACCGGTAGCACTGATCAAAACGTGTCGTGTTCATTAAAGGAGTATCTAGGTTCTACTCAACAAAGTGAGCTTGCGAAGTCGGTCGATATAGCTTCGGGGAGCGATAATAAAGAAAGTTTAGTGTGGAATACAGATCCTTCTTGGACGCCAAAAAAAGCAGCGAGTGTTTTTGCTGTAACCTGTGAGCTACCCTCTCAGGTAGCAGTGACCGATATAGAGGTAATTAGTGGAGTTGGAGAAGTTGCTTCACAGGATTCAGGAAGTTCTAACTCGAATTCATTAACAGATTCGTTTACGTATGGCGGACACACTTACCAGTTAATAAAAGTTGAATCTAGTTTTTCGGAAGCGGCGTCAGATGCCGCTGCTCGATCGTTTTCCGGTAAGACAGGTTATCTAGTAGAGATTGGAAGTGCAGAAGAAAACCAGGCTGTGTTTGACGGTGTCATGGAGATGGTGGGAGACATTGTTGCTAGTTTACCTTACGCCAACGATGGAGGAAGCGCAGCTTACATTTGGACTGGAGGGACAGATCAGTCCGAAGAAGGTGTCTGGATGTGGCAAGATAGCGGAGAACAATTTTGGGATGGTGGAGCAGCAGGTTCCCCAGTTGCTGGTATGTATTCAAATTGGGGCAAGAATTCGAGTGGTACGCAAATGGAACCAGATGATTATCAGATGAGTCAGGATGGTTTGGGGATGGCTCTGGAATCTTGGCCCTGGGGTTCAAGCGATTATTTGGGTTCAGCAAGTGAATGGAACGATATTGATCTGGATAATGCACTTTACTACTTGGTGGAGTTTGATACGCAGTAGTGGGTTTTGTATTAAGATTTGATCTTAATTATCGTTAGAGATTGAGTGACATATAAGCGGTTATGAAAAGCCTTAGCCCTATCCCTATTTGTGGCAATCCAGCATCACCGTACACTCGAAAGATGGTTTCTTTGTTGCGATATCGGAGAATTCCTTATTCTATTACATGGGGTGATCCGAGAGGTTTTCTTAGAAATTTAAAAATTGATGAGCCCAAGCCCATCTTGCTTCCAGTGATAATTTTTGAAGTTGATGGTGAGGAAAAAGCTGTTTGCGATTCCACTCCAATTATCCGTCATTTAGAAATCGAGTTTTCAAAAAGAAGCGTAATCCCAAGCAATCCGTCATTAGCTTTCTTGAACTATGTTTTGGAAGATTTTGGAGATGAGTGGGTTACAAAATATATGTTCCATTACCGATGGAATTTCAAAGACGATATTGAAAATGCAAGCACGAGATTGCCATTACTGCATGATATGAGCTTGGATGAACGAAGCCATCGGGAATTTAAAAAGTATGTTGCGGATTGGCAAACAAATCGTTTGTGGGTAGTCGGTTCTAACCAAATAACGGCACCGATCATAGAAGCCAGTTACAAAAGATTTTTAGAGCAGCTAGAGGAACTGTTGGCTCTGCAGCCCTTCCTATTTGGGAGTCGCCCGTCTTCAGCAGACTATGCAATATATGGTCAACTCACGCAGCTGATTGGGTTCGACCCTACCTCCAGAGCCATTGCCTATGATAGATCACCTAGAGTCATTTCATGGTTAGATTTAATGGAAGACATGAGCGGTTTGGAACCGGAAGAAACTGACTGGCTCTCTTTAGAAAACGCCCTAGAAAATTTAGGCGCGATTTTTCAGGAGATAGGGAGAGTTTATATACCTGCGCTTTTAGCAAATGCTCAGGGAGTAGCTAACAATACTGAGAGTTGGAAAACTCAAATAGATGGGGCCACATGGGAACAGAAGTGCTTCCCCTATCAGGCTAAGTGCTTGAACTGGATTAATGATGAATTTAATAAACTAAGTGAAGATGATCAATCTATAGTCAATTCATTTTTATCTAAAACAGGCTGCGAAAAGCTAATACTAAAAGATTAAATGTTCGGTGCGGATTCTTTTTTCACTTGTATTTACCTCGGCCGCTAGATTTAATAGATCAGTTGAACTAAAATAATATCTCAACAATTTACGATATAAATGGAAGGTAACCGATGTTTATATTATCAATACTTAAGTGCGATGGCTAAAGCTAAGACATATGTGCCACCAGAGAGAATTATTTCAGCATTTCCTGAGCAATCTGGAAATGTGACTAATGGCTTAAACGAATCTGAATACCGCCGAGCTTCCCCTTTTTTCTGGCACCCACCCGACCGTCAAACCCATGGTGATCTCCAGAAAGTAGTTTTAGAGTACGTTATGGGTGAACCACAGGTGGGTGCAGAGTTTATGCATTCCGTTAAAGGTGGACCCGAGAGGGGACCTGAACCAGTAAACCAATCTAACGAAATTTCTTCTGAGACTATCGAAATCCGGACTAGGCAAATCAAAACATTTGCCCTTGAGCATGAGGCAGACTTGGTTGGAATTACCACTATAAAGGATAACTATATCTTCGAGGGTTACGAGGTTGATCACAAATATATCATTGTGATTGGTGTAGCCCATTCCTATGAGGAAATGAAAACAGCTCCGGCTACAGATGCTAACGTGAGCTCTGCGGTTGAAGTTGCCAGACAATATAATCGTGGTGCTCGGGTAGTAGCACATTTGAGAAATCACATACGTAAATTAGGCTTTCCTGCCCAAGATTATCCGGGTCCTCTGGCAAATGCGGTTAATATGGTTCCAGCGGCCCTGGACTGTGGCTTCGGCGAGTTGGGTAAACATGGTTCAATCATTAATAGGCAATTGGGATCCTCGTTCCGGCTCGCTGTGGTAACCACTGATCTGCCTTTAGACATAGATTCGCCAGATGAATTTGGTGTAGATGATATGTGTAAAAACTGTCGTATTTGTGAGGATGTCTGCCCGCCGGGAGCAATTGTCCCCGACAAACAAACGGTGCGCGGTGTTGAAAAATGGTATGTGGATTTTGACAAGTGCATACCATTTTTTGCTGAGAGTTTTGGCTGTGGAGTCTGCGTGGTTGCTTGCCCTTGGAGTCGTCCTGGTATCGCAGATAATTTACTACATAAGTTGGGCCGCCGTAAAAAACCCCAGATAAATCAATAATCTATCTGGGGTTTAAATTGGCTCCGCCTGCTGGGCTCGAACCAGCGACCCAATGATTAACAGTCATTTGCTCTACCAACTGAGCTAAGGCGGAATTGATCGGTTTGTGAGCGCACATGTTAATCGCGCCTTGATCCTTGGTCAATAAGCATAACTGCATAATAAGTTACTCAGAAGCTTTATTAATGCTGAAAATATTTGTCAAGTTAGCGATAATGCCTGGTTAGGAATTTTTAGGCTTTCTTGCATGTCCCGTCGTTTTGAAGTCAATGCGCCTTTTGCTCCGGCAGGTGATCAACCTCAAGCTATAAGAGAACTGGTTGAGGGAATCGAAGCTGGACTAGCTTCTCAGATACTGTTGGGTGTGACCGGTTCTGGCAAGACTTTCACCATGGCCCATGTTGTAGAAAAGATCCAGCGTCCAACGATTGTTATGGCTCATAATAAGACGCTTGCTGCCCAGCTTTATGGTGAATTCAAAGAGTTTTTCCCAAATAACGCGATCGAGTATTTTGTATCTTACTATGATTATTATCAGCCCGAAGCATATGTTCCTTCTTCGGATACCTTTATCGAGAAAGATGCTTCGGTAAATGATCATATTGAACAGATGCGTCTCTCGGCGACGAAAGCCTTATTGGAGCGACAAGACTGTTTGGTGGTTGCGACGGTATCAGCCATTTATGGATTAGGTGATCCAGAATCCTATTTTAAGATGGTGATGCATCTTTCGCGAGGAGAGATTGTTGATCAGCGACAAATACTAAGACAACTTGCTGAATTGCAGTACCAGCGTAATGACGTAGATTTTCAGAGAGGTACTTATCGTGTTCGCGGTGATGTCATAGATATTTTTCCCGCAGAGTCGGAAAAGCAAGCAGTTAGATTAGAGCTCTTTGATGAAGAAATAGAGAGCATTAGCGAATTTGATCCACTCACAGGTGTCGTTGGGAATAACCTGCCTCGCGTGACAATTTTTCCTAAGACGCACTATGTTACATCAAGAGAAACCATGCTGAACGCTGTTGGTCATATTGAAGAAGAATTAAAAGATCGCTTAGCTCAACTCAAGGAAAACGAAAAATTAGTTGAAGCTCAGAGACTTCAGCAGCGCACCATGTATGACATGGAAATGATTAGAGAGCTTGGCTACTGTACTGGCATAGAGAATTACTCTCGTTATCTCTCTGGAAGAGATTCGGGTGACCCTCCGCCATGTTTATTTGAGTATCTTCCTAAAAACGCGCTGGTAATCGTAGATGAATCCCATGCGAGCGTCCCTCAGATCGGGGCGATGTATCGCGGAGACCGATCTCGTAAGGAGACACTGGTGGAGTATGGATTTCGTCTACCATCCGCGCTTGATAATAGACCCTTGAAGTTTGAAGAATGGGAGCGCTTGGTTGCTCAGGCAGTTTTCGTATCGGCGACGCCGGGGCCATATGAGACGGATAAAGCAGGTAGAACGGTCGAGCAGCTAGTGAGACCCACAGGCCTGGTCGACCCTGAGATAGAAGTCCGTCCAGCAACGAGTCAGGTAGATGACTTGTTGGGTGAAATTCGAACCGTGGTTGCTCGTGGTGAGCGAATTTTAGTGACAACTTTGACCAAAAGAATGGCAGAAGATCTCACTGACTATCTCAGTGAGCAGGATGTCCGGGTCCGCTACCTTCATTCAGATATTGATACCGTCGAACGAGTCGAGATTATAAGAGATCTTCGTCTTGGAGAATTTGATGTGCTTGTTGGCATTAACTTGTTGCGAGAAGGTCTAGATATGCCCGAAGTTTCATTGGTAGCGATACTGGATTCTGACAAGGAAGGATTTTTGAGGTCTGAAAAATCGCTTATCCAGACTATTGGCAGGGCAGCTCGTCATATTAATGGTCGTGCCATCTTGTATGGCGATAAGATCACCGGTTCAATGGATAGAGCTATTTCGGAAACTAAGCGCAGACGAGATCGGCAGCTTTCATATAACAAAGAGCACAAAATCATACCGAAGGGTGTGACCAAGTCTGTGCAAGACATCTTGGAAGGTGCGCGACGAATGCCTACACGGGGGCGTTCTTCAAGCAGTTCAAAGAACAAGAAGGTGATGCTTGATTATGCTGAAGATTACAGTGCCTTAACACCCAAGGCACTTTCTAAGCAGCTTAAGTTGTTAGAAGAGAAAATGCATGAGCATGCTAAAAATCTAGAATTTGAAGAAGCAGCAGCATTGCGAGATAAGCTTACAGATATCAAGCAAAAAGCGTTTGTTGCATAATATTATTCAGTAGCAACGCTGGTAGATCTAGAGGATCTTTAAGATTCAATGACTTCAAACAAGAGCGTGTTTCAGCAATGTATCTGTGTACTAAGCTGCGGCATTGCTTAATTCACTTCTGCGGTGGTACATCATAATTCCTACAGCACAGTAAATCCCGATTACCAACAATCCAATCCACTCGATTTTAAGTGGAGTAAAGCGATAAAAAAGTACTAGAGAAGCGAGAGCAATTGAGTTCGTAGCCACATAGAATATATTGCCAACTCGCGCAGCGGTGAAGCCTATATTTTCACTATAAAGGCGGATCAAGGAGTCTAGTGAATTGATAACAAAGAGCACGCCAACGGCGACCATAACTAGCTTCCAGTGCTCTTCCAGGATCAGATCATTACTAAAAAAATGGTATAAAACAGAAAACCAAATGGCAATAGGGATAGAAGGTACTATCAAAAGTAGCATCAGTAGTCGCGATGTTCGCAGTCCATTGGTAAAACGAGCGACGAACTGTCCGATCATAATGCTCCAGGCGAACCACCAATAGAGGTAGAACTGGTGATATTCGTCAACGGGGGTGACGAATCGGTCCAGATTCAAAAAATAATCTTTCAAGTTGAACAATGACTCCAAAAAACCACCAACGCCCATTCCTGAACTAATGGCGAGTAATATGATCATCAGAAAGAATAAGACAGTAGACGATAGGCTCAGTACCTTGAGAAAAGATATCCTTGAGCTCGATATTGCGGCGAACAAAATAGTGAAGCCTACTAGTCCATAGACAGTTTGGTTCTCAATGCCTTCAACATAGTCTGGCAAGTAACTCAAAAACAAGTAGGCGGTGAAGGCGCATGTTCCGACAATGGCAACATTGTTGGCCCATTTAATTATCGGAATTTGAAAGAGTTTGAGTTTGGGTTCGACCAGACAAAAATAGGTCGTGGTGTTGAAATAGAAAAGCCAGACCAAGAATCCCCAGAATCCAAATTCAATCGCCAGTGGGTTGGCAAAGCTATAGCTCGTGCTCTCAGAGAAAAGCTTAAAGTCAACCAGCGGAAACATAAGAAGGCCGACATCAAGACCCGATGTAAAAAGGATAGCGATGAAAGTCAGAGTAGGTACAGGGTTTTCTCCAATGCATCTGCTATTCCTAAAGCGGGTCCCCACAAATACAGCTAATGAATAGGCTGCTAGGGTGGCGACGGTTATAATTACTGCAAGCATTTTGCTTTATATGGCCTTTTTAGTATGCGGGCTGTTTCTTGGTGTTGAATCAATCATACCGTATTCTAGTGAGATAATAGATTGTATAAATACTTCCTTCTATTAGTGATATCGGTTAAGAGGCGTAATCAACAATGGCGGTGAATACTTCAGAGTATGACTATGTGATTGTCGGAGCCGGCTCGGCTGGCTGTGTATTAGCGAATCGTTTGTCTTCAGATCCCGACGTTTCGGTACTTTTGCTTGAGGCAGGAGGAAAAGATCCATTCTGGGAGTGGCGTATCAGGATGCCAGCTGCGCTTGCTTATCCAATGAATGGCGATCGCTATAGCTGGGATTACAAGACTCAGCCCGAGCCTTATCTCGATGGCCGTGTCATGCATTGTCCTAGGGGTCGTGTTCTGGGTGGCTCATCTTCAATCAATGGCATGATCTATATCCGTGGAAACCCTCTTGACTATGATCGTTGGGCGGTGGAAGACCAGGCGTTGTCAGCTTGGGATTATTCTCATTGTCTACCTTACTTCAAGCGAGCATCTTCAAGGGAGGGTGGCGGCAATGATTATCATGGAGATTCTGGCCCTTTGAATATTAAGCGAGGTCGATCTACTTCAGATTTGATGGATGCTTTCCTAAAAGCAACTCAGGAAGCCGGATATCCCCCTACAGAAGATATGAATGGTTATCAACAGGAAGGTTTTGGTCCGATGGATCGAACTACTTTGAATGGAGTTAGGCATTCCACTGCCCAGGCGTATTTGCGTCCTGTCTCGGAGAGATCAAATCTAAAAATATTCACTCGCTCTGAGGCAACTAGACTTTTGCTCGATACAGATCGAATCGTTGGGGTTCAATATAATCGCTCGGGGGAGTTGAAAGAAGTTCGCGCAAATAAAGAAGTAGTGCTTTGCGGCGGTCCGATAAATAATCCGAAACTCTTGATGCTGTCTGGTATTGGGCCGGCAGATCATTTAAAGGCGGCAGGAATTCATCCCATCCATGATTTGGCTGGTGTGGGTCAGAATCTTCAGGATCATCTCGAGATTTATCTTCAGATGGAGTGCAAGCGCCCGGTGACATTGCAGAGGTACTATAACTTTTTTGGAAAAATGTTTGTGGGTGCCCGTTGGCTATTTACTCGCACAGGCCCTGGTGCCACTAATAACTTTGAAGTCGGAGGTTTTATTCGTAGCGATGTTGGAGTAGAGCATCCCGATCTTCAATATCATTTTTTCCCAATGGCTGTTAGATATGATGGAAAGAGCCCTACTGCGGCGCATGGTTTTCAGGCTCACGTGGGCCCAATGCGATCGCAAAGCAAAGGTTTTGTAGAGCTAGACCCATCAAACCCCAGCCACGCGCCGAGAGTAGTATTTAACTATATGTCGAATCCACAGGATTGGAAAGAATTCAGATCGGCGATACGTTTGACTCGGGAGATATTTTCGCAGAATGCATTGGCTGATTACGCTGGCGCAGAGCTTTCACCAGGGAAAAAGATTCAAAGTGACGATGAAATCGATGCTTTTGTTCGTGGTGCAGTAGAGTCGGCTTATCATCCCTGCGGTACGTGTAAAATGGGCAGTGATAATATGTCTGTTGTTGATGGCAATTGTCGATTGATTGGCTTTGATGGATTAACAATTGCAGATTCATCAATCATTCCTTCTATAGTCAGCGGTAATTTGAATGCCCCTACAATTATGATTGCTGAAAAGGCCGCGGACCTGATTTCTGGTAAAGAGTCATTACAGCCAGAGAGCACAACTTTCTTTAGAGCAAAAACTTATGAATGTTCTCAGAGGTGAGCGCAAGCCACTATCAAATTCATCACCAGTCAAAAAAAACTCATCTGTTGATTATTTATATCTGTTGCTAGCTCAATTGGCCGCTGGCAGACTGCCGACTTGTTTTGCTAGGTGTTGCTGTTGAGTCGAATAGCTTACTTGACTTCATTGCTTTGGATCGCCTTTTTTGTAGTGGTGATATGGTCTTGGATCCGCGTGTTTGACATGTCCGTTGGAGCCGGTCTTGACTGGATGGGAAGGCCTACTTCAGATATGGCTATGCATTCGCACTCTTTTTTTCTACTGTGTTTGATGTGGGCAATTATGATGATTGCGATGATGGCTCCTACACTAATACCCGCGCTTCAGAGTTACGGTGACCTGATTAAAAGTGCAAATGGCACCCCGGGGGGATGGTTAGGTTTTGTTGTTGGGTACATGGTTGTTTGGAGCTTTGTCGCGATAGCTTTCGCCGGGATGCAAACAGGATTTTTCTATCTTGGATGGGTAGATATGCTTGGTATTTCAGGGATTTCTATGTTTTCCGCGGGTCTGCTCCTCTTGGTGGGAGTCTATCAATTCACTCGGATAAAAGAATACTGTCAGGATATTTGCTTAAGCCCCATGAATTATTTTTTGGCGAATTGGTCTCCCGGTATTAGTGGCGGAATCATGATGGGAATAGGCATAGGTGTTTACTGCGTGGTATGTTGCTGGGGTTTTATGGCGCTTGGTTTTGTTGGTGGCGTGATGAGCTTGTTGTGGATGGGGTTGGCCACCTTTATCATGATTATAGAAAAGCTACCTCAAGTTGGCGGAGTGATTAGAAAACCGTTGGGTGGCATGCTTATTTTGGCCGGTTTCTCTTTGGCCATTTACAACGCTTTATATCTAGGAGGGTAATATGAGTTCAGAGACTGGACAGGCAAAGGGAGGTCGTCGTGTTATGGATATCACGCCGACAGACTGGAAAATTAAAGGGGAATTATTCCTCAACTGCAGTTGTGACGTGTTTTGTCCTTGTGTGATCTCTTTGGGAGCTCACCCTCCGACCGAGGGTTTTTGTCATGCTTGGATGGCAATTGCTATCGATGACGGGCATTTTGAGGGCGAAAGTTTGAGTGGTCTTAATGTCGGACTATTAGTAGATATCCCAGGAAGAATGGGAGAGGGAAACTGGAAGGTAGCAGCTTACGTCGATGAAAACGCCTCAGAGTCTGCTTACAACGGATTGCTAAAGATTTTTTCTGGAGAAGCAGGTGGTACGACAAATTTATTTACTATGTTGGTATCCGAGATTATTGGTGCTGAGCGCGCTCCGGTAGAGATCGTGCGTGATGGAAAATCTCGCTCAATTACTATTGGGCGAAAGATCCAAGGTGAGATAGAGATGGTGGAGGGTGCGTCGCCAGAGGAACCACTGATTATAAAAAATACAAAATATTGGATGGGTCCGGATGTCGTCGTGGCAAAAGGAAAAAAATCTCGTGTAAGAGATTATGGTCGAGTGTGGAATTTTGATGGTAAGTCAGGCGAAATTTGTTCAATTGACTGGTCAGGACCCTAATTAGCTAGTCTCTCGATTTATCCGGAAATCAATACAGTGCAAACCATTTCATTTACCAGAAGGCTAAGAAGAACGCATGTTTCTCAGGGTGTAGAAGCGGCGTCTGTAAAGGCCTATTCTGTTTATAATCGTATGTTATTACCTACTCGATTTATATCTTTAGAAGAAGATTATCGACATCTCAAGGAAGCTGTTCAGGTATGGGATGTGGCCTCCCAGAGGCAGGTTGAGATTAAAGGTCCAGGTGCAGCTGATTTGATGCAGCGACTTACTCCACGGGATTTAAGTGGCATGAGAGTGGGGAGATGTTACTACGTTCCAGTAGTAGATGAGAATGGAGGCATGCTAAATGATCCGGTCGCTATTAAATTGTCCGAAGATCGATTTTGGTTGTCGCTTGCCGATAGTGACTTGCTTTTGTGGGTGAAGGGTATCGTTTTTGGACTAGGGTTGGAGGTTGATGTGTTTGAACCTGATGTCTCTCCGCTGTCTATCCAAGGGCCCAGAGCAGAGGAATTGGTGTCGAGAGTTTTTGGTGAAGAGATTCGAGCGCTGGCGTTTTTTGGTTTTGAATATTTCTCGTTTGCAGGCACCCAGTTTCTAATAGCGCGCTCAGGCTGGTCCAAGCAAGGTGGCTTTGAGATTTACGTCGTGGGCAATGATAATGGAATGATCTTGTGGAAAGCGTTTTTTGACTCCGGAGCTGATTTGGATGTTCGAGCAGGTTGTCCGAATCTTATCGAGCGAATCGAAAGTGGTTTGCTTAGTTACGGTAGTGATATGACGTTGGACAACACACCCTTTGAATGTGGATTGGATCGGTTTTGTCATCCAGAGAAAGTTATTGACTGCATTGGAAGAGAAGCGTTACTGCGAGAAAGGGAAGCAGGGCCTAAACGTAAAATATGTCCGGTAGAAATTGACGGAGATATTCCGGTATGTGATCGTGCTTGGCCGATGCATAGCGGTAGAGATTTGGTGGGACAGGTAACTTCGGCTGCTAAGTCACCTGATTTTGGAACTAATGTAGCTATAGCGATGTTAGATCGTGGTTTCTGGGAAGCTGGTAGAGAATTGAGAGTGGAAACCTCCACTGGTATTCTCTCCGGCCGTGTTGTAGATAAATTTTGGAATTAAGAAAAAAATAAAGGAACGCTAATGAAAGCACTGCTGGTAAATAAGGACGAAGATGGAAATACATCTGCCGCTGTCTCCGATTTAACTGAGGATATGCTACCTGAAGGGAATGTTACGGTAGCCGTAGATTATTCTTCTCTTAACTATAAAGATGGTCTGTGCCTAGGTTCCGGTGGGGGGTTAGTACGAAATTACCCTCACGTACCTGGTATCGATTTCGCGGGTACCGTTGAGTCGTCTGATGATGAGCGTTATAAATCGGGAGATAAGGTTGTTCTTACTGGTTGGAGAGTTGGTGAAGTTCAATGGGGTGGATATGCTCAAAAGGCGAGAGTTAATGCTGATTGGCTAGTACCGTTGCCGAATAATCTAGATTCTCGACAAGCGATGGCCGTTGGAACCGCCGGACTAACGGCGATGTTGTCTGTCATGGCGCTTGAAGATCATGGGTTAAAGGTTGGTTCAGGTCCCGTTCTGATTACGGGTGCAGCCGGAGGGGTAGGATCTATAGCAACCGCGATTCTCTCTAATTTAGGCCACGAAGTAGCGGCGGTAACCGGAAGACCCGAAATGAAAGAGTACCTCACTTCAATTGGCGCATCTCAGATAGTAGCGAGAGAAGAAATCAATGAAACAACTAAGAGACCTCTTGAAGCTGAGACATGGTCTGGTTGTGTGGATGCAGTCGGCGGAGCGATGCTTGCTCGAATCCTCGGACAAATGAAATATGGAGCAAGTGTGGCAGCAGTCGGATTGGCTGGTGGTGCAGGGCTACCGGCGACTGTCATTCCGTTTCTATTAAGAGCGGTCAACTTGCTGGGAATTGATAGTGTAATGCAAGGCTATGAAAACAGGGTGCGAGCTTGGGAACGGATCGCCTCAGATCTTCCGCTAACTAAGCTTGAAGATACTGTGCATGACTATTCCCTTGCTGATCTTCCCGAATTGGGCCAAAAAATACTGGCGGGTCAGATCAAAGGAAGAGCGGTGATCGATGTAAACAAATAATCGTTTTTATTTTGGTTCTGTTAATAGGCCCTGTCGAAGGCTAATTATCATCAAAAGCAAAACAAAGAGGAACGGTAAACCTGTTATAAGGGATGCGGCCTGCAGGGCCGTCAGCCCCCCTCCAAGAAGTAGAGCAATTGCTGTCAAGCCCTCAAATGTGCACCAGAATACGCGCTGAGATACATGCGCATCGATCTTTCCTCCAGCAGTGATTGTATCGATAACCAATGAGCCAGAATCCATTGAGGTGACAAAGAAGATTATGATTAGCAGTAGCGCAAATACTGACGTAATCTTCGCATAAGGCATTAATTCAAGAAATCGAAATAGAGATAGTTCTATATTCGATTCTTGTACAGCTTCGATGACTTGAAGATAGCCTTGATCGAAGTATTGTATAAATGCTGATCCGCCAAAAACTGACATCCATATTACACATGCGCTTGAAGGTGCCAGAAGAGCACACACCATAAATTCGCGAACGGTTCGGCCTTTTGAAACCCGTGCTATAAACATGCCGACGAATGGTGACCAGGCAATCCACCAGGCCCAATAAAAAATAGTCCAATCGTGATAGAACGAGATATCTGTCCTCTCAACTGGGCTGCTTAAGGGGATAAGGTAATAGAGATAGTCAGCAAAATTTTGCAGGGTGTTAGTTATCACAGCTAACGTGGGTGATACGATCAGCACGAAACAAAACAATGCAAAAGCCAACGCGATATTGATTTCGCTAAGTAGCTTTACTCCTTTATCCATCCCTCTAACAACGGATACGATTGCAATTGCTGTAATGAAAAGCACGATACATACTTTTGTTGAGGGTGTATTAGCAATCCCAAAAACATGATCTAAACCACCTGCCACCTGCTGTGCCCCAAGTCCCAACGAGGTTGCGAGGCCAAATAACGTTGCGAATACTGCGAGAATATCGATGACGTCGCCGAGGATTCCAGAAACTCGGTCTCCGAACAGGCTGTAGAAGGCGTAACGGATTGTCAGCGGCAAGCCTTTATTATAATGAGAGATAGCCAGAGAGATTCCCACGACAGAATAGATTCCCCATGCGTGCAAGCCCCAGTGAAAGCTCGTTGCAGCAAGACCTATGGCTTTCGCTTCTTCGGTGCCTTCGGGTATGTTGAGTGGAGGGTTGAGCATGTGGTTCACGGGTTCAAGCACGCCGTAAAACATAAGTCCGATTCCTACTCCGGCAGCAAACATCATTGCGAACCAACTTAGTCTAGAGTAATTTGGTGTCGCTTCAATCCCACCAATACGTACATTTCCTAGTGGTGAAAATATCAAATAAATACAAAATATAAGGAAAATATTACCCGCTGATATAAACAGCCAGTCAAGATTTACCGTTATGGTGCTTCTTACGCTACTGAAAATTGAATTAGCATCTTCTTGAAAAAGAAGTGCATATATAACAAAAAGGATAATTATGGCGGCAGAGAAAGGGAATACTGGTATATGAAGATCCAGTCCTAAAATCTGTAGATTCTGGTAATACTTTTCTTGATTAAGATTTTGAGGTTTGGCACTTTCGCCGTTATTCATTAGCAATCCTTAGGTTAGAGTTATTGATCCAGTTGCATTCCTTAGATCATAAAACCCAGTGTCTCAGAATAATCCCCGAACTTCACCTTTCCCATCTATGTCGATGCGATTAGCTGCCGGTTCGCGAGGTAGTCCTGGCATTGTCATTATATCTCCGCATACTGCGACAATAAATCCAGCGCCAGCCGAGAGGCGCACTTCTCGAACAGGAACAACATGGCCTGATGGAGCACCTTTTAGTCCTGGATCCGTAGAAAAGCTGTATTGGGTCTTTGCGATACAAACGGGAAAGTGTCCATATCCAGACTCTTGCAGAGTTCGAATTTGATTGCGAATCTTTTGATCGGCAATAATGTCATCCGCTCGATATAGGCGAGTGGCTACAGTCTTGATTTTGTCCCAGATGGGCATTTCATCCGGGTAAAGTGGAACAAAATTTGATTTTTCGCTGTCTAAATTGCTGACAAGAGTCGAGGCTAGCATTTCTGTTCCAGTGCCACCATCTGACCAGTGAGTGCATTCAATTGCCTCGACACCGTTTGCGGAAGCTGCTTCTTTTACTGCATTAATCTCTGCGTCACTGTCACTGACAAATCGATTAATCGCAACAATTACGGGTACCCCAAAAGATTTGACATTTTCTATATGCCTTACGAGATTGCTACAGCCAGTAGTAACTGCATTTGGGTCCTCTTTTGATAGATCATCTAATGCGACGCCTCCATGCATTTTCAATGCCCTGATAGTTGCAACCAATACTGCAGCATCAGGATGAAGTCCTGCACTTCGACATTTTATATTGAAAAATTTCTCGGCTCCTAAGTCAGCGCCAAAACCTGCTTCAGTAACCACGTAGTCGGCAAGTTTCAGACCAGCTTTTGTTGCGATTACTGAGTTGCATCCATGCGCAATATTTGCAAATGGTCCGCCGTGGATGATCGCCGGATTGTGTTCAAGAGTTTGAACCAGATTCGGAGCCAACGCATCTTTAAGCAGTACCGCCATCGCTCCTGTAGCATTGATATCTTCTGCATGCACCGGCTTTAAATCACGAGTGTACCCAATTACTATTCTACTTAAACGTTCTCGGAGATCGTCAAGATTTTTGGACAGACAAAATATAGCCATGATCTCAGAGGCCACGGTGATATCGAATCCATCTTCTCTAGGGAAGCCGTTGCCTGGTCCGCCTAGCGCACATGCAATATGGCGTAACGCTCTATCATTGACGTCTAGAACTCGCTTCCAACTTATCCGTCTGGCATCGATTTCCATCGCATTTCCCCAGTGGATATGATTATCCATTAGTGCCGATAGCAAATTGTGCGCGGCGCCAATGGCATGGAAATCTCCAGTAAAATGAAGATTGATATCTTCCATGGGGACCACTTGGGCATATCCTCCTCCAGCGGCTCCACCTTTCATTCCAAAGCAAGGCCCAAGGCTTGGTTCCCTGAGGCAAACGACCGCTTTTTTTCCTATTTTGCATAGCCCATCCACTAGTCCCACGGATGTAGTAGTCTTTCCTTCTCCAGCAGGAGTAGGTGTTATAGCGGTAACTAAGATTAGTTTTCCGTCAGGTCGGTCTGTTAGTGAATCAAGATACCCCAGATCAAGCTTAGCCTTAGTCTTTCCATAGGGTGATAAATTGGTCTCCGGAATATCTAGCTTAGATGCAATATCCTCTATTGGAGCAAGATTGGCATTTTGCGCAATTTCGATGTCACTCATGATTCTGTGTCCTAGTGTTTTTCTTATACGGTGGGGGAATTGTAAATAAAAGTATTCGTATACCTTATAAATTAATCATTAATTTGTTATCGACTAAAATTTCTTAATTACAACCTTTTGCAGCTATAGAGCTAAATTAAAGTATTCAATAAAGATGTTTAATAATACTATTCTCTCTAGGTATGACATGGTCAAGGTCGTAATAATAATCACAGTTCGATCTATACAAATAGTCACGACAAGTATATTACATTCTAGTATGCACAAAGTGACGTTTTCTCAAGTGGTAATTATATTGTTCTGACTATAATGTGTGATTTTTATTATCGTTGAACCATTTTTAAATTATATATAGGGTAATTTTATGCAGAGTGAAGCCCGAGTAGTTGTGATTGGCGGTGGCGTGGTTGGTGTTAGCACACTCTATCATCTTGCAAAAAAGGGATTAACTGATTCTGTTCTTCTTGAGCGGAGAGAGTTGACCTCAGGCTCTACTTGGCATGCCGCTGGCTTGTTGCCACTATTTAATCTCTCTTATTCCGTTGGAAAATTGCATCAGTACTCGGTCGACTTTTATCGAGCTTTGGAGAAAGAGGCTGACCAAGCAGTGGGTCTTAAGCTTGTGTCTAACATTCGTCTAGCCACCTCCCAAGATAGAATGGATGAATATCGTTATTACGCCGGTGTCGCTAAAACCGTAGGCGTTGATGTGAGATTTTTATCTCCGGAGGAAGTAAAAGATATTTGGCCAATGTGCAATATAGACGGTCTTATAGGAGCGATACAACACCCGGATGATGGATATATTCAGCCAGCTGATTTAACTCAGGCCTTGGCTAAGGCTGCTCGAAAAAGAGGGGCCAAGATTCATCGTCAAACGTCTGTTGTCGCAATAGAGCCTGTTGGATCGGGTTGGATGGTGCACACTGATAATGGATCAATTCAATGTGAGCACGTTGTTTCCTGTACAGGTAATTTTGCCAGAAAAACTGGTCAAATGGTTGGTATAGATATTCCTGTGATTCCAGTTGAACATCAATACATTGTTACTGAACCTCACCCTGAGATACTTGCGCGAAAGGAAGCAGGTTTACCAGAGCAAGGCGTGCTTCGCGAATCAGACGCCAGTTACTATCTTCGTGAAGAGGCTGGTGGTTTTATTCTAGGACCTTATGAGAAAGGCGCTCCTTGTTGTTATGTTGATGGTCCAAGCGATTCTTCGGAGTACGAACTTTTTAACCCGGATCTAGATCGTTTAATGCCTCATGTGGAGGCCTGCATCGAAAGAGTACCAGCTTTTGGTGAAGTTGGCGTAAAGACCATCTATAACGGTGCTATAGCCTATACACCAGATGGAAATCCGATTGTGGGGCCGGCTTGGGGCTTAAATAATTTTTGGTTGAATGAGGGGCACAGTTTCGGTGTTACTGCAGCTGGTGGCGCTGGTTGGCAGTTGGCCGAATGGATTGCAGATGGAGAGCCTACAGTTGATATGATGGGGGTCGATCCGCGTCGTTTTGGATCCTATGCGAGTGAAGGGTACTTGCGGGAGAAGAATGAAGAGGCATACGCAGGTGTCTTTACTATTCATTATCCAGATGAGGAACGATCAGCTGGTAGGCCGTTAAAACGTGCTCCATGTTACGATCGTATGGCCGAGAAGGGTGCCGTGTTTGGCCAGGTATTTGGTTGGGAGCGACCAAATTGGTTTGTGCCAGATGATTATTCCATAACAGATATTGAATTAAACAAAGCTGATGCATTACTAAACGAAAATCACTCCAAACCCCTTCCTGATGGCCGTATCGTTGAAAAATATTCATTTCGCAGGTCAAATTACTTCCAATTTGTAGGAGCAGAATGCAAGCACGTTCATGAAAAAGTTGGTCTGTTAGATATGAGCGCATTTTCTAAGTTTTCTGTGAGTGGACCAGGGTCGGAGGCATGGTTGAATCAGTTAGTGGCCAATCAGATTCCAAAAGGCGTAGGTAGAGTGGGTTTGGCTCATTTACTCACGCAGAAGGGTGGAGTCAGATCAGAGTTTACTATTTATAAGAGAGGTCACGAGGATTATTATCTTGTATCAGCCGGTGCGATGGAGCGACATGACTGGGACTACCTGTCAAAACTAGCGCCGCAAAATTCGAGTTTTAAATTAAATAAAATCACTTCTTCCAAAGGAGTGCTGGTTCTAGCGGGACCGCGTTCAAGAGATTTGTTAGGACAGTTGACATCCTCTGATCTGACTAATGCAGCATTTCCTTGGTTGACAGGTAAAACGATAAATATAGGGGCGGTTGAAGTAGAAGCGCTAAGAGTTAATTTTGTCGGAGAACTTGGTTGGGAATTGCATCACCCGATTGAAATGCAAAATTACTTGTTCGATGAATTATTCAGGGTTGGTGCTGATTATGAACTCAAGCCGTTTGGAATTCGGGCCATGGATTCATTGCGATTAGAAAAATCATACAGATTAATACCAAGAGAGATGTCTATAGAATATTCGGCCCTAGAATCAGGTTTGGATCGATTTGTAAAACTTGATAAAGAGCATGACTTCGTGGGTAAAGATGGACTTTTAGAGTGGCAGCAAAAAGGTTTTGAAAATAGTTTTGTTACGCTCGAGGTTTTTGGCATTGCTGATGCTGACGCGCGTGGTTCAGAAGCTATCTATCGCGATGGAAATGTGGTGGGGCGGGCAACTTCTGGGGGATATGGTTTTCGGGTAGATAAGTCTTTAGCGTTAGGACTAGTGAAACCCGAATTTGCCTCACTGGAAACTGATCTGGAGATAGAGATCCTGGGAGAAAGATATGCCGCTAGAGTTGTGGCTGAATCTCCATTTGATCCTGAAAATACTTGTTTAAGGGGATAAAAAAACATAAGCAGATGACTTTAAAAGAATGTCGTTTTTAAGTATATTTATGTCGTAAAAATGCACACATCGAGTAAGAATGTGGCACACACTCGCGACATAAAATGGCCAACTTTGTATTCGTTGCCGCGACTTGGAATTTAGTTGTCATGAGAGAGCGTGTAGGGCGAAGAAAATCTGGTGGACGTAGCGGTAAGCGTGAAGAAAGACTATCTCTTTCAGAGGAGATAGCCCCTTTTATCGAGCGCAAAATCCCCTATTTCGAGTATTTTTCTGAAGAAAGTCTATGTGAAATTGAGAGTGCTGCAGACACCGTTCTTGAGGAAATCGGAATAGAATTTCGAGATGATCCAGAAGCTCTTGATATTTTGAGTCAGGCTGGTGCGCATGTTTCTGGAGAGAGAGTAAGGTTCGATAGAGGAATGTGCCGATCTATCATTCAGAAATCGGCGCCTTCAGAATTTGTTCAACACGCTCGAAACCCATCCCGAAGCACAACAATAGGTGGTGCTAGAACTGTTTTGGCCCCAGCGTATGGTTCGCCATTTGTTCGAGATCTTGAGAAAGGTCGTCGATACGCGACGATCGAAGACTTTAGAAATTTTGTAAAATTAATTTATATGTCACCAGGATTGCATCACTCCGGTGGAACAGTATGTGAGCCAGTTGACCTGCCTGTGAATAAGCGCCATTTAGATATGGTTTATAGCCACATTAAGTACAGCGACAAACCTTTTATGGGTTCTGTTACTCATCCGGATCGAGCACAGGATACGGTTGATATGGCAGCCTTAGTATTCGGAGAAAAGTTTGTTGAAGAACACACAGTTTGCACGAGTCTTATTAACGTGAACTCTCCAATGACCTTTGATGCCACTATGCTCGGTGCTGCCAAAGTTTATGCACGTAATAATCAAGCTTCTATTATATCGCCTTTCATATTAGCGGGCGCAATGTCACCTGTTACGGTGGCCGGCACTCTGGTTCAAGTATTAGCAGAAGTGCTTGCTGGGATCGCATTCATCCAACTAGTTAGGCCTGGAGCACCAGTTATTTTTGGTACTTTTGCAGCGGCGGTTTCCATGCAAAGTGGTGCACCCACCTTCGGGACTCCTGAACCCAGCATGGTTACCTATGGAGCTGGTGCTTTAGCCCGAAGACTTGGTTTGCCATATAGAAGTGGAGGCGGTCTATGCGGATCCAAGATAGCGGATGCACAGGCGGCGTATGAATCTGCCAACACCCTTCAGACTTCAGCCTTGGCTGGCGTGAATTTTATGTTGCATACGGCTGGTTGGCTGGAGGGCGGCCTCACTATTGGTTACGAGAAATTTATTATGGATGCGGATCAGGCAAATATGCTTGGAGTGCTTCTTTCAGGTGCTGACATGAGTGCGAACGGGTTAGCGTTAGAGGCTCTTAGAGAAGTGGGTCCTGGATCACACTTTTTAGGTTCATCGCACACACTGTCAAATTTTGAGACAGCGTTTTACCGATCCATAGTGGCCGATAATAATAGTTTTGAGCAGTGGGAAGCCGAAGGTTCTCTGGGATCTTCAGATCGCGCAAATTCCATTTATAAAAAAATGTTGAGGGAGTATGAGCCGCCACCTTTAGATGAATCGATCGATGAAGCTTTGAATGAATTTGTTTCTAAGAAGAAAGATGCTTTCCCGGATATGGATTACTAAACCTAAATAAAGGTAATTTAAAAATGACAGATCACGATACAGAGCCGATGGAAGAAGAGGAAGAGATTATTCTCTCCGAGTTGTCTGATGAAGACCTTGTTTTGCAGATGCATGATGATCTCTATGATGGACTTAAAGAAGAGATTGTAGAGGGTACTGAAATTTTACTTGAGAGAGGCTGGGCGCCAGATCAGGTTCTTGAAAAAGCTTTAGTTGATGGTATGACAATAGTTGGAATAGATTTTAGGGATGGCATTTTGTTTGTTCCAGAAGTGCTGCTGGCTGCAAATGCCATGAAAGGTGGTATGGCGATACTGCGGCCACTACTTGCTGAGACGGGAGCTAAGCCAGTAGGAAAAATGGTGATTGGTACCGTCAAAGGTGACATACATGATATTGGAAAAAATTTGGTTGGCATGATGCTCGAAGGAGCTGGGTTTGAGGTCGTCGATTTAGGTATTAATAACGCGGTAGAAGATTATCTGTCTGCCTTAGAGGAACATGAGCCTGATATTCTTGGTATGTCGGCATTATTGACTACCACTA
>CAJXCR010000034.1 GCA_913051825.1 uncultured Halieaceae bacterium | reverse complement strand
TTATGGTTTGGATTGTCTCTCCCGGCTAGAGTGGCTGCCGGCACCCATCCTTTTTCCCGAAAAAGCTGGATTCCTTTTTCTACATGATCGGAGTTAAGATTTGCTTCTGCTTGTTGACCTGCAGCACCAAGCGTATTAGAAAAATTTTTAGTATCGGTTAAGACATTTCTGATATCTTCATATTTTGTGATTATAAAAAAACCAGTCTTTGGATCTTTGTAGACCGGCGCCTCATTACGAAGTGTTTTGTAGGCAGGGAACGGACATTGTTGAATGTCCACATTGGTAAGATCTACTGATTCTTCGTTTAGAGGCATAATATTCTGTATTTCTTTTTGGTAAAGAGCAGGTTTTAAGTCTCGAATATATCAAACCCATATAATCGAGCGCCAGTAGGATCTGTAATAAGGTATATCTTTATAGCATAATGGGGACAGTCCGCATCGAGTATTGATTGGTGAGAGCTTTATCTTACGTCTAATTACATAGAGTTTCTTTATCCTATATTTGGAGGAGTTATGAAAATATTTGCATTGCTATTTAGTCTTGTCATATCGGTTGCGTGTTTTGCGGACGATCAGTCAAGTGGATCTGTAGGAAAAGGCGCCTTTAGTACATTAATGGTGCAGGTATCAGACGTCGACGCCTATATCAAAGCCTTAAAATCGAATGATGGTCCGTTCAAGACAGTTGGCTCTGTGGCAGCCGGATATTGTCTTACCCGTTCAGGAAATGATTATCCAGGCCAAATGTTCGTATGGAATGCTTTTGATAGTGTTTCAGATGCGATGGCTGGAGTCCTCAAATATGATCCTTACAAGGCTCCAAAGGCATTTGCTGCTCTAAGGGAAGTTAAGTATAGCGCGATTTTCAAACCGCTTAACGATTTTAAATTAGATCCTGGTATAGAGAGGCTCTGGAGAGTTGCCGTGCCTGCAGAGAATCTTTCGAAGTTTGTCGAAGGTGTAGTAGAGGTGGAATCGGCGCTTAGGGGAAAAGGATATGATCTGAATATGGGTGTTTTTATGGCACTTGCCGGTGGCGCTGCGGAGACCAAAACACTTCATGTGCGTGCAGCCGCACGAGATGGTGCTACATTAGGCAAGATAGTTGATGAGTATTTTGAAAATCCTGCGTGGAGCGGGGTCTGGAATCGAACGATAGCTATGGCCTCAAGTATTGAAACGGATACGATAGAGGAGTGTGAGCAGGTTTACTCTGCAAATTAATCTGAGGTTCTCAGGGCCCCTGAACAATTTAGGGGCCCAAGTGCAAAGCTTCTTCATTATTTCGAGCATGCGTGATCGTCTGTAATCTAAATGCTGATTTCATTGCTGATTGGTATTTGTCGCAAAAAAGTTAGTCCTATGAGGAATTGATATGGGTAGGATGCAGGATAAAGTCGTTTTAATCACAGCCGCTGCGGATGGTATTGGCTTAGCGGCCGCTCATCGTTTGGCGTCAGAAGGTGCCAAGATTGTCGTGTCCGATATTAATGCAGATGGTGTTTCCGCACTGGCTAAGCAGGAAGGTTGGCTTGGGCTTCATCATGATGCTGGTTCTGAGAGTAATTGGCGGAAGGTTATGCAGCAGGTGAAAGAGCATCATGGACGTTTGGATGTGCTGGTAAATAATGCAGGAATAGGTCAGGCACCAGGAGACATAGAGAACCAGAGTCTCGAAGCTTATCAAAATGTCATGCGGGTCTCACTGGATAGCGTTTTCCTTGGGTGTAAGTTAGCGATAGAGCTTATGAAAGAGCGGGGAGGAGCGATTGTTAATATGTCTTCGATCCATGGCATTAAGGCAGCGCCGCATGAGGCGGCATATACCGCTGCAAAAGCAGGCGTGCGAATGCTCACGAAATCTGTTGCTGCCCACTGTGCGCAATCTGGATACGGTATTAGAGCGAACTCAATTCATCCTGGCTATATTTTGACATCGTTCTTGAAGAAATGGATTGAAGAGACCGACGATTCTGAAGCGCTAAGAGATAGTCTCATTGCGCAGCATCCCATCGGTTTTCTGGGTGAGCCGGAGGATATTGCTAATGCTGTTTTATTTTTGTCGTGTGACGAATCTCGTTTCATGACTGGATCAGAATTAGTCGTAGACGGAGGCTTTTCTCTGTAATGCAGGCAGAGAATGCCGCGGGTATCAATTCACTGAAGTAGACTCCATCCATCGGTCGAACTGTTTTGAAAGTATGTCGAGCGGCATACCTCCGTTCATTAAAACAAAATCATGGAAGTGTTTTAGATCAAATTTATCTTTGAGTTGATGCTCAGCAACCGCCCTGAGCTCAAGTATTCGAAGCTGGCCAATTTTGTATGAAGTGGCCTGACCTGGCCAAACAACATATCGCTCTATCTCTCGAGTTACTTCAGCCTCTGTCATTCCAGTGTTATCGATCATGTAAGTGATGGCTTTTTCTCGAGACCAGCGTTTCGCATGCATTCCACTATCTACTACTAGTCTGACCGCTCTGAACATTTCCGACTGAAGTCTTCCTAAATCTCCTAATGGATAGTTCTCATACATGCCCATGTCGGTTTTTGCTATACGTTCTGCGTAGAGCGCCCATCCTTCTGTATACGCACCGAACGGAGAGAGTTTTCGAAGTAGAGGTACACCTTCTATCAATTGAGATGCTGATAGCTGAAAATGATGTCCTGGTGCTGCTTCATGATACATAAAAGTTGGTAGAGTCCAGCGAGGGTTATCGGCGGTATCTTTCTGGTTTATATAAAAACGCCCAGGTCGTGATCCATCCAGCGCAGGAGATTGATAATAGCCTCCTGGAGAAGAGTCCTGTGCGTAAACTGGCACCCGTATAATTTCTAGTGGTTGAGGAGGAATGGTCGAGAAAAACTGGGGTGCCTGTGCCATTAGCACTTCATCCAGAGATTCCAGATAGTTAATCATTTCCCGTCTGCCTTGATCAGTGTTTGAAAATAACTGATCCGGTGCCTCCATTAACTTTTTGACTCTTTCGGCGACAGTACCTTCGGTGTGCCCGAGCTTGATGAGTAACTGCTCCATTTCAATGTTGATTCGCAGGACTTCCTTTAATCCAAGCTCGTGAATGCTTTCAGCGTTAATATCAGTTGTGGTGCTAGACTGAAGTTTGAGTTTGTAGATGGTTTCACCATTTGGAATTCTCCAAATTCCAGCATGGTGATTTGTATTCTCAGCGAAGCCTTTGATGATATCTATGATTGATTTGTATTCGGGCAGTATTTTTTTTTCGACTACATCTAAAGCGGAATCGCTGAATTTATTTTTTTCATCTTCAGTCACGCTATTTAGTCCAGATAATCGTGTTTTAAAAGTAGTTACCAGAGGATTCATTTGGGCTCCGTCAGAGATAAAGGCATGAAGTCCTGACAAGGTTTTTTCTACGATAAAGTCTGGAGGAATCACTCCGTGTGCTGCGTCATCAATCACTCGAACTCTGACCTCACCCAACACTCGAGCGAATTCTTTTAATCTTAATAAATATCTTTCTGCTGAACGTTTATCTACAACGGCGTGGGTGTCTGTCAAGAATTGTGGGAGGTCTACAGTCACTCCTGAGATTTGATTAATTCTATACTTACCGTGTGAAAATCTTAGTTGATCAATCTGGTTATCTAAAAACCAGGCGGCAATCTCCCAAGTGAGCAATTCTTGGCCGCTCAATCCTTTTGGTCCGTATTCATTCAATCCGGAGCGAGCATTAACTAATTGCCTTAAGGTGATTTCTTCATTCTCTTTGGTATAGTCATCTAGCTCATCACTATGAAAATCTAGAATAGTATTATCTATCATTCCAAGGTATGTGAGTGTTTCTGGAGATTCCAGCGCCATCTGGAAAGTGATTTTGTTTACGTAGTTGGTTACCCCTACAGGAGTAATCCAAAACCAAAACGTTGCACCAATGATCCCGGTCAGGCTGCAGCAAAAAATAAAAACGATAAATAATTTAATTCTTTTCGCCATACGTTTAATCCAAAGGTTAATTCAATGAACTGGCATAGATAGACGGGCGTCTGCCTATCCAAGGTATTGCTTGTTCGATTTGGTGAGCGATTTGGAGTAGTAAGAGATCATGTCCCAGAGGCGCGAAAAACTGCATACCTAGTGGCATCCCATCGGGTGCTAGTGCGCACGGTATTGAGATGGCCGGGATGCCAGTTAGATTTGCTAGGGCAGGGTGAGGGACGTGACTAGTCGCATTATAAAACCAGTCGTCCAGAGATAAATCAGAGGTCAGTGTGATGTTGCTTTTTACGTCAGGCGTTTCAGAGATAAAAGTTGGAGTCAGCAGCAAGTCATACGCATTAAAAAACTCTGCAACCTCATTGGCTAGACCGTTACTAATTGATAGCGCTAGATCTTTTTCGATGGCGCTAACTTTTAGTCCTGCTTCATACATTTTAAGGGTCACCGGCTCTAATGTTTCAACGCTTGGGGTTCTGCCGCTATTGATAGCGGCGCTCCCTATAGATGCTCCTGCTAATGATAACCAAAGTGTTTTAAATGCGTTTACTACGTGTTGTCCGTCCGAAAAGAATGTCGGAGTATGTAGTTCCACTTCGTGACCGAGGTCAGTCAATACCTGAGCGACTCTTTCAAGCTCGTTATGAATAAACCCTTCTAGTGGAATATTTCCTAGAAGGCTTTGTCCACATACCGCTATTCGTAATGTCTTTGGCGAAATGTTGTGCTGACTTAAGAATTCTCTCTCAGGTTTTGCAGTAATAACGGCATCACCTGATTCTGGTCCTGAGACGACATCTAGGAAAGCAGCTGTGTCTCTAACGGTTCTGCTGTTACAGCCCTCGCTAACTAGTGGGGCTAGTACATCATTCAAACGTGGCCCTAGACTAACTAATCCTCGAGAGGTTTTAAGGCCGAGATTTCCACAAGCACTAGCCGGCACCCTTGTGGAACCACCACCGTCATTTGTATGAGCAACCGGAACGACACCCGCCGCCACTAAGGCGGCGGAACCTCCGCTACTGCCTCCAGCGATCTTATTTAGGTTCCAGGGGTTTCTAGTGATCCCTTCGGCGGTCGATTCTGTCGTAAGAGTGAGGCCAAATTCGGGGCAGCTGCTACGACCAATCACTTGAAGACCCGCATCTAATATTCGACGCGAGAAATGAGAAGTGGTTCCACTAACGGTGTCCTTAAGAAGACGAGATCCACATTCCTGCTTAACACCATCTATAGTTGCAAGGATATCCTTTAAAAACATAGGAACCCCTGCTAGCGGACCTGAAGACTGGGAGGGTCGTGAGATGGGTGTTTCAAAAATCTCTACGCTCGCATTTAGATGATCCTCGACATTTTTCGCTGCAGTCTTCGCCAGTTGTGCTAACTCTGTTGGCAAGATCTCTTTATTTTTAATAAGTTCGCCGAGAGCAACGCCATCGAGGCCGCAATATTCATCTAAATTCATCAGCTTATCCTCTAATTAAAGTGATTCATGTAATTTGGTATCGGATTGGCAGTGATTTTAGGCCACCCACAAATATTGCTTGAACCCATTCCGGATCTCCATTCATTTCTATTTCTTCAATTCGAGGAAGGAGTTCTCTAAAGAAACATGCAACCTCAAGGGCAGCAAGGTGCTGTCCAAGACAAATATGAGCTCCGTACCCAAAAGCGAGTTGCGATTTTGCGTCTCTGGTGAAATCAAGTACGTTAGGATTGGCGAAATTTTCGGGGTCTCGATTTGCAGCAGGGTACCAAAGAGCTAAGTTGTCCCCTGATTTTATGTGTTTCCCACCTAGTTCAATATCTTTAGTCGCTGTTCTTACCATGTGTCTCACTGGAGAAGTCCATCTGATCATTTCTTTTGCTGCATTCATATCGAGATCAGGTCTATCACGAAGGAGCTTCATCTGATCTGGGTGATCTATCAATGCTTTCATGCCGCCGCTAATTGCCGCTGAAGTCGTGTCATGGCCGGCCGTAGCTGTGATTATGAAATAGCTCATTTGATCAAGCGTATTCATGGGTTCTCCATCTACGGTTGCATTGGCGAGAACCGAAGCCAAGTCATCCGCTGGATTGATCTTCTTTTCTTCGATGACCTTATTAAAAAAATCACCGAAATCGGTGAGCACACTTAGCCCAGACTCCATATCTTCACTGCGCTGCAAGGCAGGATCTTGACCTCCGAATAGCTCCTGCGTCAGCGTCAGCATTGTCTCTTCTGAATTACGTGGTAGACCTAAGATTGATAGGATTACACGAAGGGGATAGTACATTGCGATGTCTCGAACAAAATCGCAACTGCCTCCTTTATCGAGCATTTTATCTACGAATTCTTTTGCTAAGGCTTTAATTTCCAGTTCGAGTTTATTGATGCTCCTAGGTAGAAACCAGTCTGTACTTACTTTTCTAAGTTTTAGATGCTTTGGTTTGTCCATGTGAATGAGAGTCTCAAGGCCATTGCGGGTGCCGAACATCTCCATGAGCATCTTCTCAAATTCCATTGGCAATAGAGTTGTTCTTGGCGCGCTAAGAAAATCTTCATTGGCACTACCTATGAACTTAACATCGTCATATTTTGTTAAAGACCAAAAGGGCTCATAATCTGGGTGCTCGACCCGGGATACGGGGTCGTGTTCTCTAAGAAAATTAAACAAAGAATTCATTGAAGACTCGTTTCCCATAATCGCTGCATTAAGAACATCTGCTGGAATAAAGGATCTTTCGGCTTGGTTGTTATCTGTCATTGCCATGTTTCCTATAAATATTGGCTAAAGATATCATGCAAAGTGGTGTAAGTGTTTCTCGAGGGTCTCTTGCCACCTTAAACATCAACGATTAGGATCGACTTTATGAGGTCTTCAAAAATAAATTTTTAAAATAAAATAGATCTATTAGGATGGAATAGTCCCATGAAACTTAAAACACTAACGGAATACCTTTCCCATTGGAATGATGCCTGTCCAGACAAGATATGGTTGAGGGACCTTAAAGAGTCAGGTTCTGAGGACGTTACCTGGGGTGAGGCGCATCGTCAGATTTCATCGATGGCGGCGATATTAGAACAGAAGTTTGGCCATGCGAAACGTATGGTTGTGCTTTCACAAAATCGTGCTCACTGGGTTCTTGCTGACTTGGCGATCATTACTTCAGGCAATATAACGGTCAGCTTATTTACAACATTACCCGCTTCTACCGCTAAATATATTATTGATTTTACCGAGGCTACTGTCTTTTTTGTTGGGCAAGCGTCGAATTGGGAAAGTGTAAGAGAAATTTTGCCAAAGGGAGCGACTCTGATCACGCTGCCTGGGGTTCATATAGACGAACCCCATTTGCAATGGGACGAGATAGTAAGTGAACCTCCTCTAACGAAAATCGCCCACAAGAGTATTCCTGACGACGTTATTTCGTTAGTTTTTACATCAGGGACAACTGGAAATCCAAAAGGTGTCATTCAAACCCATGAGAGTAACATCATCCCCGTACAGCGATTTATTGATAGTGTTGGGTTTTCTAGTCAAGAGATACGTTATTTTTCGTATCTACCCCTAGCACATATCGCAGAGCGACAAATTGTCGAATTTTCTTCTTTACTTCTGTGTGGGGAAATCTTTTTTAATGAATCCATTGATACGTTGGCAAGGGACTTGCCAATCTGCAGACCGAATGTCTTTTTTGGTCCGCCGCGTATCTGGGAACAGTTGCAGCAAGCGATTATTGGTAAGTTTGGAGGGCAGGAAGCGTTTGATGCTGCGATGGAGCAGGATAAAGAGGGAATAGGTCAGCTTGTCTTGCAAACATTGGGACTTGATAAAGTGGAGTATTGTTTAGCTGCTGCAGCGCCCACGCCCCCTCCGTTGATTGCATGGTGGGAATCTTTAGGATTGTTACTTATGGAAGGATTTGGCCAGACTGAGGCGATGGGGTTGATCGTTTCCACAAAAGAGGAGCGTCGTCTTGGATCGATCGGAAAGCCAATTGGAGAAGTGGAATACAAGATTACTGAAGAGAACGAGTTGGTGGTTAAAGCAGATGGCTGCACTCCGGGCTACTATCTGCAAGCTGAGAAAACCGCTGAGTTAATTAGAGACGGCTGGCTCTATACGGGTGACAAGGTGCGCGTTGATGAAGATGGCTTTATCTATATCACAGGTAGAGTTAAAGACTACTTTAAGACTATACATGGTAAATTTGTTGCACCGGTGCCCATTGAAGGAAAGTTTGCAGAAAATTCCTTTGTTGAGCAGCAGTGTTTGCTAGGCAGAGGATTCTCTAAAACTGTGATGATCGGTGTGCTTACCGATGAAGCGCAAAGTAAATCGACTTCTGAGATAGAAGATTCCATCAAAGAAAGCGTTAAAAGTATCAATCTTCAGCAGGAGCATCATGCTCATATTGGCGCTGTTATTTTATCTACAGAAGCCTGGGGTGTAGAGAATGAAATACTCACACCGACAATGAAAATTCGGCGGGACCGAGTCGAAGAGCGATTCGGTGGTCAAGCAGAAGATCTTGCTCGAGCTGCTGCAGAAGCGGGTGAGTTGTTGGTTTTTTGGGAGAGTAACTAAGAAAGAGTATCAGATGCAGATATGGGTAGATTCAGATGCTTGTCCAGTAGCCATAAAACAGATCCTATTTAAGGCATCTCGAAGAACTGGAGTAATGCTAACCCTCGTTGCAAATCACTCCCAATCGATACCGAACGATAAAAGTATTCGATTGCAGCTTGTTGAGAAAGGTTTTGACGTTGCTGACAATTTTATTGTGAAGAATGTTGTAGAGAGAGACATTGTCGTCACTGGCGATATTCCCTTGGCTGCTGAAGTGATCGAATTGGGTGCGATAGCAATCAATCCTCGTGGGGAGTTATATACACAGGAAACTATTCGCTCTCGTCTTAACATGCGCGATTTTATGGAAGTGATGCGTGACACTGGTCTTGCTTCGGGTGGTCCAGCGCCACTAGGCACAAAAGAAAAGCAGCGCTTCGCCAATCATTTAGACACTTTATTAGCTAAGCGATAAAGTCCTTTCTCCAGGCGACACTTAATTAGTAATGAGTCAAAAGAATTAAATTGAATAGTGTCATTTGAAGAATGACTGCTTCTTATTTTAGTTTCGAAGCCCACATGGCCAGTCGGTGTTTCATCGCTAGCTGAGAAATCTGGTCCTGCGGTAAGGGTTGAATGATCTTGTCGTGGACGAGGAGGCGGTAGATGTATTCGATTTTCTCGGTAGCAGAGTCTGTCGGTTCAAACTTGACGACGCCACGTTCTTCGCCGTACTTCATTCCCGCTGCTATAGCTTTTTTAACCAATTCCTTTTCGTTTTTAAGTTTCTTCAATCGACTTACTCATGATTATAAAGATGTCGAGATTTTATCTTACCTTCGAAAGTGACGGGTCACAACGACCCTTTCGGTTACGTGGCGGGTTTTTTCCTCGAATCACTGTCGATGGTTTTATTGCGGAATGCCGTCTCTAGCCAGCTGTGCGCCAAGCTGTTCTGCTAGTGTAAAAAGTTTTTCTGGTTCCTTATGCCGCATTTCAATTAACTCTAGCTCCATTCCTTTGGCAAAGATAAGTTCTGGCACATTGTTTTTGACTGCATTGAGAATGGCTTTGGCGCATTCCATAGGGCTGTCACCATCATCGATATTCGCATCCGACATGCCTCGAAGCGTGCCGTCAGCGGTAAGAGCGTTGCGGGCAATATTCGTTTTCACAGATCCTGGTAAAACGTTGGTGACGTTGATGTTATGAAGCAGTGAAACTTCAGATCGGAGGGCGTCCATATAGCCTATTAAGCCGTGTTTGGCGGCCGAGTAGGCGGTTCTAAGGGGTGCGCCAATACGCCCGGCAACTGAGCTGATCGCAACTATGTGAGCGCCGCCTGCATCAGCCATCGCTTTAAGCTGTAATTGGGTTAGCCAGATTGGTGATATAAGATCTACATTGAGCAAATGAGTATAGACCCCAGGCTCTGTATCAATGGCAAAGCTTCGTTGACTTATGCCAGCATTGTTAATCAAAATATCGACGCGTTTCGCCCACGCCCAAGCCTGATCCACTATGTCGGTGAGAGACTCGAAGTCAGTCACTTCAAAAGGGAGTACCATCGAGTCGGCGGATAGTTCATCGGCGACGTTTTGGAGGGCATTAATTCTTCTTCCTGATAAAATTATTCGAGCACCTTCCTCGGCAAAAGCGAAAGCGACAGCTCTACCGATACCCGATGATGCCCCAGTAATCCATACGGTTTTATCTGCAAAATTCTTCATACCGATTCCTTTTCAGTGTCTTCTGTTAGCAAGCGTGATGATCGAGTCTACTGACATTAAAACTATAATTGAATGATTTTGATTCAATCCACTGATTTTGAATTAAGCTGAAAGCGTTATATTTTCAAGGATAAATTAATTTTTAATGCGTATTGAAATAGCATAACAAAACGACCATAAATAACTGATTAATAATATAATATTGTATTGAAAGAAGGGCATCACTAGGAGTGATTCGCTCTTTTTAGAGCTATTTAAAAGAAATAATGCAATAAAATGCTTGCCGCAATGATAAATCATTGCAACGCATTAGATTGTGATGAGTCTACCCTAGGAACTCAGATCGCGTGCTTGAGTCTGTTTTAAAAGTTCCTCCAAGCGACGTCGTTTTAGTCGAAGAATTGGTGTCCATTACGCCGCGAGATTTCACGCAATAATGCGTCGCGTTAATACTTACTGCCACATCATTAGTTTCAAGGAGCGTTTGGAGCGCAATCAAAATTTGCTGGGTAAGCCGTTCTTGGACCTGCGGTCTTTGCGCGAAAAACCTTACGATTCTATTTATCTTACTCAAGCCAATAATCTTTTTCCCAGGAATGTAGGCGACTTTGGCTTGTCCATCAATAGTTACGAAGTGATGTTCGCATGTGCTGACAAGTTCTATATCGTCAATAATGACCATTTCTTCGATATTCATTTTGTTTTCTATGAGCGTGATTTTTGGAAAATTTTGATAATCCAAGCCACTAAATATTTCATCCACATACATCTTAGCCACTCGATGGGGCGTTTCCTTGAGGCTGTCATCGTTCAGGTCGAGACCTAAAGCCAGCGTTATGTCATTAAATGCGTCTTTTATTTGTTGATATTTTTTATCTCGATCAAGCGAACCCTCTACTAGAGGCGTTTCTAGACCTCTCTCCTTAAGTGCAGTTTTTACAGCCAGTGCCTCTGATGAGATGCCATCACGTAATGCTGAGATTGGGTCCTTGATTATAGAGTTCATAGACTTTATCGCTCCTAAAAGGATAGTTTACGACAATTATTCGTTTTTAGATGTGAATATGTTTAAGAATTGTTCAAATTAATTTCATAAGGAGCACGCGAGGTTTTACTTTGGCGCTGTAAGAAAACGATTTGTTGCGCAGATCCTATCGGGCCCTCATCGTCAAAGAGCAAGGCGCTCGCCAGTCCTATCCCGGTTTTCTCCCACTGAGAGGAGAAATTTGCGCCGATCCAGTCAGAGGTCGGTAGTCTATGAAGTTGAATATTTAAATCTGGGTTTATAAAACTCACGGACTGAACCTCTTCGTTTCTGGAAAATCCATTGCAGCAGTCGGCGAGAGGACACATAGACTGAAATCCACTTGGTACTTCATCGGCAATCAACCTTGGTGCCTTCATCCAGATCGTATTGGGTCCATTTTTAAATTCATCTCTGCTTGCGAGCTTTACATGATCTGCAAAGGTTGGAAGGCCGTGACTTGCGATGATTTTAGGAAAAGCAAAGGCTGATGCTTCATTTATCTTAAGGGTTTCTATTTTGGTTGTTTTTACGGAACCAATATCTCCCGAAGGAAGGAACAGAGCACTAGCAGTGGCACATAAGGAATTTTCCTTGTCCCTTAATTCTAATGAGCCTCTTGAAATATTTCGTCCATCGTGGGTATTGAAATAATTAATTTTGAATCCATCTAGAGGGACCGGACGACAAAGATCTATTGTAATACGGACCAGCTGCTTATTCGGAACCGCCTGCTCCGCAGCTCTCGAGAGAATGCCGGCCACTGGTCCTCCATGGCATCCATTTGCCGTCCATGGCCCACGAGCGGCATCATTCCCCAGGATCCATCCGTCATCATCGATATGAAAGAAAGCGATTTCAGCTTTTTTTGATTCACTCATCTGGGTTAATTCCAAGTAATCGACCAAATGTTTGATACGGATCAGATTTTCCAATCATTGTCTTGTGCCTGTCTCGCGTGCTGTTGAGGTGCTCCTTACTTATGCTTACCCCACATCCCTCAACAATGCGATTAGAAAAATTAAATAGGGCGGTTATTACAATTGCATCAAAAAAAGTCTCTTCGCTCCAGCCTGCGTTAAATACCTCTTCCGCATCTTTATCAGTCAGCATCGCCGGCATTTCAGTAAGTTTCCGAAGATAAGACAGTAGAGGCAACCAGCGAGGTTCTAGATCTGTACTCTCAGGATTTTCGATTAGCTTTTCGAGGAGTGTGGTTTCGATACCGTGCAATTCAGCGACAGCGGCATGCGTACCATGGCAGAATCCGCACGAATTCAAGGCCGAAACGTAGGCCGCGATCATTTCCCGTTCTCCAACGGTTAATTCAGATTCCCCACGCAGAGCATGATCATGAAATTTCATTAAGGACCAAATTCCTTTAGGAAATCGCTGAAAAACATCTGCCAGATGAGGATTTTCTGGTAGTGAAGGGAATCTTGCCATAGGTCTCTCCGATAAATTTATGTCATTATTGTTTCAGTTTATTAGCTTGGTAACAGTGATGAAACTACATCATATCAATATTGCAGCTCCTGCAGTGATGCTTGAAGAAACTAAAACATTCTATTGCGACATTCTTGGGCTCAAAGCTGGTTCTAGGCCAAAATTAAAAACACCAGGTTATTGGCTTTATGGGGAATCAGGTCCGATTGTTCATCTTTCGGAAAGTGATATTCACAGTGGTTCTGATCGAAAGCATTATTTAGATCATATTGCATTTTCTGATCGTAACCTAAGTAATCGACTTCAACTTCTAAATGAAGCCGGACTAGATTATAAGTTAAGGAAAATAGAAGAAGAGGAGATGACTCAAATTTTCTTATATGATCCTTGTGGACATAAAATAGAACTTAATTTCTCCGAATTACTTTCCGATAATTAACCTTTCTTCTTCAGAGTTTTTTATAAATATTCTCGTATCCAGTCTAGATTCAGTTAGTCTATGGGTACCAGCTCAAAACTCAGGCCAGCATTTTTTATCAAGCGATCAATCAGCAGAGATCCAAGGGCGGAGGAGGGTGTCCATATGCCTCCTCCGGATTGTTTTTCATCTAGTGCGAGACAAATAGCAGACTCAGCAAGCATCTTTGATGTGGAACCATATCCAGGATCACGATCCCCTGTGACTTTTGCACGAAGATCTTTTTTTACATCAGTTGGATGCGATGCATGGATGAACATTTCGAAGAATCCACGAATTCGAGCCGCTTCATCTGGACCTTCGCCAGGTTTTGGTAATCGTTTTTCAATGAGATTTCGAGTCGGTGCGAAGCTTACTAGTCCTATGCCTATGCCCATTGCAGCGGTAGCAAAAATTGCTTTACTTAATGATTTGCAAAGTTGGGCTTCGTCATACTGAAAATCCTCTCCCCATCGATACTTAAGGAGTGCATTGCTTCTTCTCACGACTCTGCCGTTAATGGTTGCCATTACAAAAGGTGAAGTCCATTGACTGAAGGTTGTGTCATATTTGAAGGTCGATTGATCAGATCCATCTTTTCCTCGGATTGAGCTGGGATGGCAGAGGGAGTAGGGATCACCCATGACTCTTCTGATTGAAGGATCTTTCTTCGCTTCATCCAAAACATTTAGCAGACTTGCGATTGTTCCGCCACTAGCACTTCCACTACTTCGTCCCATGCGAGCAGTCACTTTTTTTGCATAGACATTCTGCCGCTCCATCATTTTCTCTTGAGCGAAATAAGTCCCCAGATCTGATGGTATTGAGTCAAATCCGCAGGTGTGAACAATTCTCGCTCCCGTTTCCTTAGCTTTGTCTTCTTGACTCTCGATTATTCGATGCATCCATTGAACTTCTCCTGTCAAATCACAATAATCTGTTCCGGATTCGACACATGCCTCTACAAGCGCAGTTCCATAAAGTGCATAAGGTCCAACGGTGGTACATATCACTTTGGTTTGACGAACGAGCTCATCTAAACTCTTTCGATTGTTGCTATCAGCGATTAGTATGGGTAGAGAGTTCACTTCGCCATTGCCGACTAATGTGGTGCGCAGAGCTTCTAGTTTCTCTTTTTGTCTGCCAGCTATCGCCCAGCGTAATTCGCGGCCTATTCCATAATTCTCAGCAATATACTCGGTAACTAACCGACCCGTGAAACCGCTTGCACCCCAAACTATAACGTCAAATTCTGCTGCCATTTTTTGATTCTCTTTCTATTTAGGAGAAAAATTATTTTTATCGAACTCCATGCATCATCCGTTTCAAAATTGGAGATATCAACAGTAAGACAAATGCTGCTGCTAGGCCGACCCAGAGCAAGTAAGTGAAAAGTTCTGTATAGCTAGCAAGCGCTGTCGCCACATCGATTTTTTCATCCGATGTATTATCAATTGCTGCAAATTTTGCAAGCTGCACTGCAACGAATTCAGAGTAGGCTGTTGCAAGAAACCACGATCCCATCATAACACCTAAAACAGATTTCACAGAAAGTTTTGTCACTGCAGATAAGCCAACAGGCGACAAGCACAACTCTCCTGTGGTGTGTAATAGATAAGCGAGGACCATCCAATATCCAGAAACTAAGCCCGCGTGATTTGGATTAGCTGCGCCAAGCACAAGTGCGCCAAAACCGAGTCCTGCTTGCACTAGCCCAAGAGAAAATTTTATGGGGGTGCTGGGCTCAATATTGTGCC
This sequence comes from uncultured Halieaceae bacterium, assembly GCA_913051825.1. Lineage (GTDB taxonomy): Bacteria > Pseudomonadota > Gammaproteobacteria > Pseudomonadales > Halieaceae > CABYJX01. Next base: position 7,555 of record CAJXCR010000034.1, on the reverse strand, counting down.
TTCCAAGAAATGTCCAAAGCCATGCGAAGAGTGGGGCGAAAAGGAATATAAATAGAGGATTAAGCGAGCCAAATTGTGAGGTTGTCAGGTTTAGTCCAAAAATGGAATGGTCCATCACGCGGTCCGCATATAAGGTCATCGATGCGGCGCTTTGTTCAAAAAGTGCCCAAAAGACAACAGTGGATAAAGTCAGTGTGATCAAGACAATCATGCGACTTCGTTCGACTGGTTCGCATTTAAAGATGATAAACCAGCCAAGCCCTAGCAATACGATAATAGCCAGCCCGTTTAGCAGTAACCCTACAGCCGCATGCCATTGCAACATTTGCCAAATTATAGCAATGCCTGTGATTGAGAGTAGGTAGATAGTCGCTTCAATGGAAAGTCCAAGTATTGATTTTTGTTTTAGCATTTCAGTGTCTTTGGGTTCCGCGATTCCTAGCAATAGAGGTTGACCTCGGATAAAGGTAATTAGTCCGATGACCATACCGATTCCTGCAGCACCAAAACCATACCTCCAGCCGTAAGTCTCTCCTAGGTAACCGCATAATATAGTTGCCGTGAAAGCGCCAATATTTATTCCCATGTAAAAAATGGTAAATCCAGGATCACGGCGAGGGTCGTCTTTTGAGTAAAGTTGTCCAACTATCGTTGAGATATTGGGCTTAAGAAAACCAACTCCAACAATAATAAGAGCAAGCGATACGTAAAAAAATTGGAGTGCTATCTCGTCTCGGACAATTTCTCCGTTAACTACTCTCGCTTGTTCACCCTCTAAAGCCATCCCCATGTGTCCAAGCACAAGTAGAATCCCACCAAATACTACTGCTTTTCGCATGCCGAGAAATCTATCCGCTAACATCCCGCCTATTACTGGAAGAGCGTAAACAAGAGCGGCATAACTGCCTAACACCTCGAGACCGTTAGTGTCGGAGAAAAGGTGATACTTTGTTAAATAAAGCAAGAGCAAATACTTCATTCCATAGAATGAAAAGCGCTCCCATAGTTCAGTGGCGAAACAAACGAATAGGCCTGATGGATGGCCGAAGAATTGATCACTCGCTTCTAACCTTGACATAAAGTTCATACCTCTAAAGTTTTCGTTTACTAAGATCTTTTTTAAGTTACTGTGTTTTTTGTTAGATACGATTGCTTTTCAAGAGGGATGCTATAGTGAAACCGACAGATGCCCAAGGCTTGAATTTTAAAATCGTGTTGATAATTGTAAATTTTCCGAAGATTTTTTCATGTAAGTAATACCGTCTCCATGTATAGCTCATGTGTGGTCAGATGAATTAAAATGTATAAAACAAGTACTCAATATAAGAATCTGAGACATGACCGCAACTGTTTTTTATCAAGGTGTTGAGCTTTTGCTTTATGGGATGGGCACCGTGATTGCTTTTTTGGTTTTGCTTATCGGTATTACGCGACTGATGTCTTGGATGATTTTTAGATTTCTTTCAGAGTCTAAAGATTCGAATGATACTTCGATAGAAGTTTCCAAAATCGATAGTAAGGTGATCGCTGCCATAGGAGGAGCGATAAGTCGTTTTCGAAATGAAAAAAATAATCATTCTTCCTAAGGGAGTTTAAAATTAGGTATGGAAACAGTTAAGTCGCCTCTTGGTATTACCGATGTGGTCTTAAGGGATGGACATCAATCACTACTAGCAACTCGGCTTCGTCTGGAGGATATGCTTCCAATCGCTCCCGCTATGGATGAAATCGGATATTGGTCCATAGAATCTTGGGGAGGAGCTACTTTTGACGCTTGTATACGTTACTTGGGTGAGGATCCTTGGGAGCGAATTAGAGCTCTTAAGAAAGCCATGCCAAACACGCCACAACAGATGTTATTACGAGGTCAAAATATTCTAGGCTATAGACACTACGCCGACGACGTAGTTGAAAAATTTGTCGAAAGAGCAGCACAAAATGGCGTAGATGTTTTTAGAGTGTTTGATGCCATGAATGACATGCGCAACATCAGAGTGGCTCTAGAGTCTGTCAAAAAAGTAGGTAAGCATGCTCAAGGGACTCTGTCCTATACCATTAGTCCTGTTCATACTATAGATACTTGGGTGGACCTTGGTAGGCAGATTGAAGACCTTGGTGCTCATTCAATAGCCATAAAAGATATGGCAGGTTTACTAAAGCCGTATGACGGATACGAACTTGTTAGTCGATTGAAGGAAGCGTGTGACATACCGATACACATGCAATGTCATGCAACAACTGGGTTATCTACAGCGACAATCTTAAAATGCGTGGAAGCAGGCATTGATAATGTTGATACTTCCATCTCTTCTATGTCCATGACTTATGGCCATTCTCCGACAGAGACAGTAGTGTCTATCTTAAAAGATTCGGATAGAGATCCAGGGCTTGATATTGTTAAGTTGGAGGAAATTGCAAGTTACTTCCGCTCAGTGCGAAAGCGCTACGCACAGTTTGAAGGATCATTGCGAGGCGTGGATTCACGTATATTAGTCGCACAAGTTCCCGGCGGCATGTTAACAAACATGGAGAATCAATTGCGAGAGCAAGGTGCCGAAGATCGTTTAGATGAAGTATTAGAAGAGATCCCGCGAGTCAGGGAAGATCTAGGATATATACCGCTGGTCACGCCTACCTCCCAGATCGTAGGATCTCAGGCAGTTTTGAATGTTTTAACTAATGAGCGCTATAAATCAATCACCAGAGAAACTGCGGGTGTTCTTAAGGGAGAATACGGAATTACCCCTGCGGAAATGAACGTGGCTTTACAAGCTCGAGTTCTTGAGGGGGATGAAGTTATTAGGTGCCGGCCTGCAGATCTACTTTCTCCAGAACTTGCGTCATTGCATGAGGAAGTGAGCGAGCTACTTGGGGATCATCAGTGCAGCTTGTGTGAGGGAGAGCGACAGATGGATGATGTGTTGACGTACGCATTGTTTCCCCAAGTTGGACTCAAGTTTCTTCTCAATCGTGGTAATTCAGAATATTTTGAGCCACCTCCCCAGAGTAACCCTCCATCTTCGCTGATGGCAGAAAAATCTGATGAAAGCAGCGTCTATACTGTCGTAGTTAATGGTGAGAGTTTTGTTGTGCACGTTGCAGAGGGGGCAGAAGCTTCAAGCAAGCTAGAGGTGGCAAGCTTAGCAAATTCGATAGCTCCCAGTAGTAGTGGCGAGAAAGTCACCGCTGGCCTTGCTGGAAATATAGTCAGAGTTTTAGTTAGTGTTGGGGAAAAGGTAGATCAAGGCCAAGTTCTTTTGATTCTAGAGGCAATGAAGATGGAGACAGAAGTTATTGCGCCTTGCACTGGCACTATCACTGATGTCTATATTACTGTTGGCGACGCGGTTACTGTTGGCGATAATCTAATTAGTCTAAAGACAACATGAATTCTAATCTAGATCTCTTTTCTATTTCTGGTTTGGCTCAAATTCAATTTGGGCAGGCGGTAATGATCATTGTTGGTGTTCTTTTACTTTATCTTGCGATTAGGCGCGAGTTTGAACCTTTGTTGCTTGTTCCGATCGGGTTTGGTTGTATTTTGGCAAATATCCCTGGCGCCGGACTCGCTTATTCTGCTATTGAAAATGCTTTGATCTCAGGAAATGTCGAGTTCGCATCATTCGTCGCGGAACTTTTATCTGAAGCGCCAAGCGATGAAAATTCATTGCTGGTATTGCTAAATACGGATCCACTTTTGCACTTCTCTGCCAGTCAAGCGGCGTATAAAGCAGGCTACTCTGATGGTATTTTGTTTACCTTCTATCAGGTCACTATCGCGTCGGGCATCGCTCCTTTAGTTATTTTTATGGGTGTAGGTGCGATGACAGATTTTGGTCCCCTGTTAGCCAATCCTAAGACGTTGCTTTTAGGTGCAGCTGCTCAGTTTGGGATATTTTCGACCGTGTTGGGTGCGCTCGCTTTGACTTCGTTTGGACTCATGGAATTCTCGTTGCCCGAAGCGGCAGCGATTGGAATTATTGGCGGAGCGGATGGACCAACTGCGATTTATGTAGCCAGTCTTTTGGCTCCCGATTTGTTAGGAGCCATCGCTGTAGCTGCATATTCTTATATGGCTTTGGTTCCTTTAATTCAGCCGCCTATCATGAGGGCGCTTACTACCGAAGCCGAGCGATTAATTGTTATGACTCAGCTTCGCCCTGTTAGTCAAAGGGAAAAGATTTGTTTTCCAATATTATTGGTACTGTTGGTGGGGCTGCTGCTTCCTGCGGCAGCACCTTTATTGGGTATGTTCTGTTTTGGTAATCTTATGCGGGAATCGGGAGTGGTAAGTCGTTTGAGCGAGACTGCCCAGCACTCACTGATTAATATAACGACTATCTTTTTAGGTTTGTCGGTCGGTTCCAAGCTTGTTGCAGATAAATTCCTCCAATTTAATACCTTGGGTATTCTCTGTTTAGGAATGATTGCTTTTGCAATTGGCACCGCATCAGGAATTTTAATTGCTAAGCTGATGAACCGCTTTTCTATTACTCCACTTAATCCATTGATTGGTTCAGCAGGCGTTTCTGCGGTGCCTATGGCGGCGAGGGTAAGTAATAGAGTGGGATTAGAGTCTAATCCGGAGAATTTTCTTCTGATGCATGCGATGGGTCCAAATGTGGCTGGTGTCATTGGTTCAGCAATCGCAGCTGGTGTCATGATTAGCCTGGTAGGAGTTTCGCAATAGTTAGGAGAAGTGATTCTCTATTTAGTGCAAAGGCATGAGATTACCACATGAGACAATGGAGTCACTTTGTAGTGCAGCTACCGCTTGAATTTTGTAGACTACGCCCGATCTTTTTTGAGATCGATGATGAACGAGAGTATGCCTAGTTATGAATCCAAATTACCTTGATTTTGAACAACCTATAGCAGAGCTTGAAGTAAAGATTGAGGAACTAACAAATGTTGGTTCCGAGGCTGACATGGATATCTCTCAAGAAATTGAGACTTTAAAACAAAAGAGCAAGCGCCTCACAGAAAAAATATTCTCCAATCTCAGCCCCTGGGATGTCGTCCGAATAGCCAGACATCCTCTTCGACCGCATGCAATAGACTACATCAATGAGATTTTTTCTGAGTTTGATGAGCTGCACGGAGATCGTCATTTTGGTGATGATAAAGCTATTATTGGAGGTGTAGCTAGACTCGAAGGTTCTCCTGTTATGGTAATAGGTCAAGAAAAGGGACGAGCCGTAAAAGAAAAGGTCCATAGAAATTTTGGGATGCCAAAACCAGAAGGATATAGAAAAGCCTTGAGATTGATGGAGCTAGCGGAAAGGTTTCATATGCCAATCATCACTCTCATCGATACACCTGGAGCGTTTCCAGGTATTGATTCCGAGGAAAGAGGAATCAGTGAGGCGATAGCAAAAAACTTAGCAGTAATGTCGAGGTTGAAGACTCCAATTATTTGCGTTGTAGTCGGAGAGGGTAGTTCTGGGGGTGCATTAGGCATTGGTGTAGGCGATCATTTGGCCATGCTTCAATATTCCACTTATTTTGTGATATCCCCAGAAGGGTGTGCCAATATAATTTGGAAGAGTTCAGATTATTCTGCTGAAGCGGCGAAAGCCATGGGTGTAACTTCAACGGTATTGGAAGAACTAAACTTAGTGGATGCAACTATTCAAGAGCCATTGGGAGGAGCTCACCGCGACATGAGGCAAATAGTCGCCAGTGTTAAAGCCCATATTCTGGATCAGCTAAAGGATCTTAGTTCTCTGACTACGGAAGACTTGCTAGATAGGAGATATACTCGATTGATGTCCTATGGAGGCCAATGAGTAGCCTCACCTCAATAAAGCTAGACCTTTCATTTGACCGTGGTTAATTGTGAATGTAATTGATTTTGAACTAGAGCCATTTCTCGGTGCTTCTGGCTGGTATGTAGCGCTTAGTGGCGGTCTTGATTCGATGGTTCTTCTTCATTTAATTAATAAAATTCGTAGCCTTGATCCTGATTCCTATCCACAATTGGCAGCTATTCATGTTAATCATGGATTGAATCAGGATGCCGATTTGTGGGAACGTCATTGCCTGATGTTTTGTCAAGCGCATAACATTTCTTTTTACACCGAGCGTGTTAGTGTTGAGAATACAGGTGCTGGTCTCGAAAGTGCGGCGAGAGACGCTAGGTATCGAGTCTTCGAGAAATACTTGCCGTCTTCTTCTATTCTGTTTGTTGGTCATCATTTAGAAGATCAGATTGAGACTTTTTTCCTCAGGCTGATGCGTGGCGCTGGATTAAAGGGATTGAAATCTATTCCAGAGAGCCGTCTACTCAGTCAAGCAACTTTAGTGCGTCCTCTGTTAAAAAATACTAAGGCTGAATTAGAAGCTTATGCGCTAGAGAATAGAATAGTAGCTATTCAGGATTCAAGTAATGACGACGTTAGTCATGACAGAAACTTTCTAAGACATCGGCTGCTGCCGGTTTTAGAATCACGGTGGCCAGGCTATCGAAGGACTGTTGCTAGAGCAATTGGTCATTTTGATGAGGCCGATCGAATCCTTGGGCAATCATTGCCAGAAAATATAAATCTTGTAAGTCAGTGTGGTGATCCTGGTCTATCGATATCAGCGATGAAGGAAGAGGGAGAGGAGAACGCAAAGTGCATGGTACGCCGGTTTTTGACGGAACAAGGATTAACTATGCCAAATCAGGCTTCATTAAATGAATTTATTAGACAGATATTTTATGGAAGTGACGCCTCATCTGCGTTATTGAAAATTCGTAAAAGACAAATTCGACGCTTTCGAGAAGGTATTTTTCTGCTCCCATCTCTTCCTGATACGTACCCTAGCAATATTATAACAATATCTGTTAATGAAACTGTTGTAATAGAGGGGATTGGGAGCGTATGTTTTCGTCCCGGTTTCAATCAGGAGGCAATTCCAATTCAAGGAACGAAAGTGGATTTATGTTGGCGCAGTAGTGAATGGATTGCTCAATCCAGCAAGTTAAGGAAAAAGATCAAGAAGATTTTTAATGCTAAAGCAATACCTCCCTGGTGGAGAGATCGGATTCCAATGGTGATTAACGAGAATAAGTTAGTCGCTATCGGTGCCTTGAAGAATGGGAATTTGAGTCTAGTAGATGGGCCAGATTTGTGCCTAGAGTGGTGTCCTCACGATGGAATATGGAGTGAATCCAGAAGCGACATGAGGTGAAGCAAACCTTTCTCCAAAGATAGCGTTGAGCCTTAGGGTAAGTTCTGCTAGTCTGGCTAACCATCTTTTGACGGAAAACGTGTCGTTTTTTGGGGCGCGGATTTCGTCGTTAATCCGATCGAGGTGTTATGTAGATTCGTAATGACGCACTACGTATTCGTCACTGGTGGTGTTGTTTCATCACTTGGTAAAGGGATCGCTGCAGCCTCACTGGCGGCGGTTCTAGAGGCCAGGGGACTTAAAGTCACTCTTTTAAAGCTAGACCCATATATCAATGTAGATCCTGGAACTATGAGTCCTTTTCAGCATGGTGAAGTATTTGTCACTGAAGATGGAGCGGAAACTGATCTTGATTTAGGTTATTACGAGAGATTTACTC